>CAIUKU010000122.1 GCA_903899825.1 uncultured Bacteroidales bacterium
AAATAATAACACATGAAAAAGAATTTTACATTTTTTATTTCGCTATTTTCTGCTCTCCTCTTGTTTTCACAAGTGTCATTTGCAGAAATAGTTAGCTTAGAGAAAGCAAAAGTAGTTGCTAAAAATTTATATTTTGAAAGGGTTAATCTTTTAAAAGATAATGTAAGCTTCGAAAGCATAAAGTTTAAAGAAGCAATAATTGTTTCACACAATTCAATACCAATGTATTATGCCTTTAATTGTGTTTCAGAACCTGGTTTTGTTATAGTTACAGCCGAAAGCAATGCAATGCCGGTATTGGCTTATTCATTCGAAAATTATTTTAATTCTGAAAACATGAATGAGTCAGTAAAAGAAGCAATGGAAAACTATGAAAACGAAATTCTTGCAATCAGGGAAAAGCATTTAAAAGCGGATGCTGAAATAATGGATGCATGGGAAAAATATTCAAATGCTAATTTTCAAAAATCAACAACAAATATTACAACTGTTGGTCCGTTGATTAAAACTACCTGGGACCAGACTTGTTATTATAATACACTTTGCCCTACTGCAGGTGGTGGAGAATGTGGTCATGCTTATACAGGTTGTGTAGCAACTGCTATGGCACAATTGATGAAATTTTGGTCATTTCCTACCAAAGGCCTCGGACAAAACTCTTATTCATCTATGGGTAATCATAATATTGTTTTTGCAAATCAAACTTATAACTGGTCAGCAATGCCTCTTACCCTGACAGCAGAAAATAATGAAGTTGCTAAAATTATGTATCATGCCGGTGTATCTGTAAATATGAGTTATTCTGCAGGCGGATCCAGTGCTTCTACTCAAACTGCTGCTGAAAAATTAGTAAGTAATTTTAAATACTCCACTACTACCCAATATGTTAATAAAGCATCTTATAGCAATGTTAACTGGCATATATTAATCCGTTCTAACTTAATTGACGGAAGACCTGTAATGTATAGAGGTACAGGTTCTTATGGCGGACATTCTTTTATTTTAGATGGATTTCAATATCCTGAATTTTATCATATTAATTGGGGATGGGGGGGTAGCTATAATGCCTATTTCTATCTTAATAATCTGAATTCTGGCAATGGAGATTTTAATGCAGATCAAGGTGCAGTTATCAATTGTTATCCTTCAAGTTCAGCCGGAAATCCAACAGCAATTGAAGAAAATAATTTTTCAACTGAATTGAAATTATTACCTAATCCTAATAATGGCCAATTTTCATTGATTGTCAATAATAGTAAAAAAGGATTATTTACACTGACTATTATGGATATTACCTCCAGAGTTCTTCTTAAAAAGACAATTAACAAAGCGGATGATGTGATTACCGAAGAAATGAGTGTTCCTGAGCTTACTCCCGGAATTTACTTTCTGTCAGTAGACGGATTTCAATATAAATCATTCAACAAATTTATTGTTAAATAATAAAATACAAATCCTATGAAAAAAATAATATTTTTAACGATAATTTTGGGTACAGTAATTACTTTCAGTAACTGCAAAAAAGAAGAAAAAACAACTCCTGAAAAACCCAAAACGGCTAATATTTCAATAACACTCAGAAAACTAGCAACCGAAACTGGTTCAGTTAACTGTAACGGATTATCTGTTGAGCTGCATTCAAACGCTCTTTATAATTCAAAAGTAAAAAACACTACATCCGGTGGTTCCGCTACTTTAGGTACTGCTTCATTTTTAACCGTTGCGAATGGAAAATATTACTTAATGGCATGGAAAGATATGGATGCGAGTAGTAGTTACACTGCAGGTGATTTATTTGGCTTTGTGGAAACACCAGTTTTAATAGATGGTGTTGCAAAATCCTATACTATAGATATGTACATACTTAAAAATTAAAATAATGAAAAAATATCTGTTTATATTTTTATTATTTATTATCTCAGTATTAGCTAATGCTGGCAACGTTCCGATTGAAATAGCAAGAAAAGTAGCTTTAAACTTTTATTTAGAAAGAATCAATACTATTAAACCTCTTTCAATCGAAAATTTGAATATCACCCAAGAAATTACTGAATATGCAAATTCAAATTCCGCTTTTTATATTTTTAATTTTGGTTCTGAAAATGGATATGTAATAGTTTCAGCTGAAAGCAATACGATTCCTGTTTTAGCTTATTCTTTTGAGAAAAATTATAATGCTGAATTCAATGCTCCTGCTTTTAAATGGATACTGAAATCGTATTTGAATGAAATAATTGAAACGCGTGAGAAAAATCTTTCAGCGACCGACGAAATAAACAGATTATGGGCTTTTTATAGCAATTCTTTTAATAAAAATACTTCATCAGTTACTGCTGTTGGTCCATTGTTAGGTAGTCTTACCTGGGATCAGGGTTGTTATTACAATGCACTTACTCCCGCAAACAATGATGCAGTTTATTGTAATCATAATCCGACTGGTTGCGTAGCCACAGCAATGGCAATGATTATGAAATACAATGTTTGGCCTTCTCAGGGTCTGGGTTCATATTCTTATGCACATACTACTGCCAATGGATTTTCAAATAATTATGGAACCTTAAGTGCAAGCTTTGCTACTACTTATAACTGGGCTGCTATGCCGGCAAATGTAACTTCAGCAAATGCTGAAGTCGCTAAAATTATGTATCATTGTGGTATAGCAGTTGAAATGGATTATGATATTAATGGTTCTGGTGCCGTTGTTGGTGCAGCAGCAGGATATCCTTATCCTACAGCCCAAAAAGCTTTTGTAAGTTATTTTAAATACCCTACTGCTGCTTATTTTGAAAAAACAAACTTCACGGATGCAGCCTGGAAAACAAAAATAAAAACAGATTTGGATGCATCTCACCCGATTTTATATGCCGGTGATGATGGTTCTGCTGGTCATGCTTTTGTACTGGATGGTTATCAGGGTACAAACAATGATTATTATCACTTTAATTTTGGATGGGGTGGTTTTAGCAATGGATATTTTTATATTTCAAGTATTAATCCTGGTACTGGTGGTACAGGTGGTGGTAGTTATAACTTTTCTATGAATCAGGAAGGAATTTTTAATATTATAAAGTCAACAAACGGAATGTTTGAATCGCAAAATTCTATTTTAAGTGTTTATCCTAATCCATCAAATGGTATTTTTACTTTACATCTTTCAAACTTCTCCGATTCGAAAACTAAAATATTGGTATATAATATGATAGGAGCTAAAGTTTGGGAAATAAATGTAAATAATGAAAACCTTACAATTGATTTATCAGCTTTTCCAAAAGGTATTTATTATTTATCAGTAAATACAGAGAGCAAAACAATTACGAAAAAGATTACAATTGTAAAGTAATTTCTTTTTAGAATATAAAGAAACCCTTTATTCTTTCGGATAAAGGGTTTTTTATTTTATCTTAATGCAGCCATCAGTAAGTCAATATCCTGAAAAGGAAGTTGATATGTTTCTGCAATATATTTATTAGTTATAACTCCATTGAATACGTATACTCCCTGAAGTACACCATAGTCAGATTTTAACATGCTTTCAACACCACCAGCTTCACTGATATTCAGAATAATGGGTGCAAAACAATTACTCAATGCATAAGAAGCCGTTTGAGGAACTCTTGAGGATATATTGGGAACGCAATAATGTGTAACACCATGTTTGATAAATACAGGATTTATGTGTGATGTTACCTCTGATGTTTCAACACAACCTCCCTGGTCAATACTAACATCAATAATTACAGAACCTTGTTTCATCTGTTTTACCATTTCTTCAGTAACCACACAAGGTGTCCGGCCATTATTTGAATGAATAGCACCAATTAAAACATGAGCAGTCTTTAATGCTTTTAGCAATACTTTGGGTTGAATTATTGAAGTAAATATTCTCTCATTCAAATTATTCTGTAATCTCCTGAGTTTATAAATGGAATTATCAAACAATTTTACATAAGCACCTAAGCCAATTGCAGCTCTGGCAGCGTATTCACCAACTGTACCTGCACCAATTATTACAATTTCTGTAGGTGTAATACCTGATACACCTCCTAACATAATTCCATTTCCATATTTCAAATCACTTAAATAATCTGCTGCCAGTAATATTGAAGTATTCCCTGCAATTTCACTTATTGAACGGGTAATAGGATAGGTTTTTGTTTTATCTTTAATATACTCAAAAGCCAATGCTGTAACTCTTTTTGATACTAAATTCTTAAAATAATCTTTGTTTCTGTTGGCAATATTCAAGGCAGAAATAACAGTTTGCCGGGGTTTTAACAGGCACATTTCAGAAACATCTAATGGTGCTACTTTTAAGATAATATCTGCTTTAAAAACCTCTTCATGTGTAAAAACAATGGTAGCACCTGCTTCGGCATATTCCCTGTTCTCAAAATGAGCAGCAATGCCTGCTTCATCTTCAATAATTACTTTATGCCCATTCGAAACAAGTAAACTCACAGCTTCAGGTACAAGTGCGATACGATTTTCACTTTTTAATACTTCTTTTGGAATACCTATGGTTAATGTAGTTTGTTGTCTCTTTATTTCGAGCTTTTCTTCCTGAGGCAGTAGTCCTTCAGAATATTTTACAAAAAGGCCTTGCTTACTATCCATTTTTTATTTTTTTTCGCAAATAATACTCCGACTTCCATCGGATTCATTTTCTTCAATTTGTATTTTTACGAAATTTTGAGGTAAAAGTTCTGCAATTTTTTCTGACCATTCAATAAAACAATAATTTCCACTATAGAAATAGTCTTCATAACCAATATCAAAAGCCTCTTTAATTGTTTTTAAGCGATAAAAATCGAAATGAAAGATGCTTTCATTTTTATTAGTATGATATTCATTTACAATAGCAAATGTAGGACTGCATACAATGTCTTCAACTTGTAAATAATTACAAATTGCTTTAATGAAAGTAGTTTTTCCGGCTCCCATATTTCCAAAGAAAGCAAAAATTCTTTCATCTTTATATAAATCAATAATTTCCTTAGCTATTTCAGGTAATTTATCTAATGTTATATGATGAGAACGATGATTCATTTTTCTTATACTTGTTTTAAAATAAATCTAAGATTTAAAATTTGTGTAATTAAATAAGATATGGTTAAGTTGATCAATCTTCAATACTGATTGTATTATGTATTTAGATTAAAATTTTATTTGTTTTTAAGTGTAATTATTGGTATTAACAATTCTTCCATTGAAATACCTCCGTGTTGAAATGTGTTCAGATAATAACTTACGTAATAATTATAGTTATTCGGATAAGCAAAGAAATCATTACTCCTGCTGAAAATATAGGAAGAACTTACATTTAATTTTGGTAAATAGGCATCTTGTGGATTTCTTATTTCAAAAACATCTTTTGGGTTGTAATCCAGCATTTTACCAATTTTAAAACGTAAATTGGTATTGGTAGTTTTATCTCCTTTCACTTTTATAGGATTGTTCACTTTAATAGATCCGTGATCTGTTGTAATAACAACATTCACATTCTTTTCTCCTAAAAATTTTATGATATCAAACAAGGGTGAATGTTCAAACCAGGATAGAGTTAATGAGCGATAAGCTGATTCATCATCAGCAAGTTCACGAATAATATCCATTTCTGTACGTGCATGCGAAAGCATATCAACAAAATTATAAACAATTACATTTAGCTTATTCGTCATCAAATTAGGCAGATTATCTACTAATTTTCTACCAAAATTCATATTCAGTACTTTATAATAGGACGTTTTAATATCTATTCCGAATCTGCGTAAATATTCATTTATTAAATCCGGTTCAAACTGATTTTTTGTGCCCTCTTCATCCTCATTGAGCCATAGTTGGGGATATTTTTTTTCAATTTCGGATGGCAAAAGTCCGGCAAATAGAGAATTACGTGCATATTGAGTTACAGAGGGCAATATGCTGTAATATAATTCATCATTTTCTACCCGTAAGTACTCTTCTATTTTTGGTTGTAGTGTTTTCCACTGATCATATCGTAAATTATCAACTACCAATAAAAAAGTTGGTTTATCATCTTTAAGCAGTGGGAAAACTTTTTCTTTAAGAATGGTATGTGATTGAATAGGCTTTTCATTTGTTAAAGGTTTAAGCCAATCAGTATAATTGCGTTCAATATATTTACAAAACTGTTGATTGGCTTCATTTTTTTGCATTTTTAGAATTTCGATAATTCCAGGATCTTGCGATTTACCTAACTCTAACTCCCAGTATACTAGTTTTTTATAAACCTCAATCCATTCTTCAAAATTCAATCTTCCCGAAACATCCATACTGATCTTGCGGAATTCCTGTTGGTAGGAATAACTAGCTTTTTCACTTTGTAGTCTTTTGGTCTCAAGATTTTTTTTCAGACAAAGTAAAATCTGATTTGGATTAACTGGTTTTATTAAATAATCAGATATTTTTGAACCGATTGCATCTTCCATGATGGACTCCTCTTCACTTTTAGTAATCATCACCACTGGAATGTTCGGAACAATGTTTTTCATTTGAATTAAAGTTTCAATACCTGACAAACCAGGCATTTGTTCATCTAAAAAAATGATATCCACATCATTAGATTTTACCAGTTCTAATGCTTCTCCACCGCTGTTTGTTGTAATTACATTGTAACCTTTTGCTGTTAAAAACATTACATGTGGTTTTAAAAGATCGATTTCATCATCAGCCCAAAGTATACATATTTTATCTGTCATATCAATATTATTTTGTTTAATAGTGAACGTGTAAAAACAAAAATTGTTATAATCAATTTGATGCAAAATTACTTAAAAATATATAAAAGTGTTAAATATAAATATCCTTGAAATAAAAATGAGAAATGCTGTAACAAGAAAAAGCATATTTCAGTTTTTAGGGGAATTAATGTAATCAATAAATATTTCAGAACTCTTCATACAAGTTGGTGAAAAACAAAAAATCTTTACTACCTTTGCTGATAATGGAATCATTTGCATTTTTTATATAACAATATGAAAAAGAAATTTATACATGATATGTTGGTGCTCGAAAACAAGGTTTTGAGCAATAAATATTTCTTATTGACACTTCAGCCACCACAAGGAATGCCTGAAATAGCAGCCGGCCAATTTACTCAGGTTGAAATTAAAAATTCAAAAAATACTTTTTTACGTCGCCCGATAAGTATTCATGATGTTGATTATGATAAAAATAATTTAAAATTATTAATTCAAGTTATAGGTGAAGGCACAAAAAATCTTTCTCAAATCAAAGTGGGTGAAACGCTAAATATGATTTACCCATTGGGTAATACATTCTCATTGCCTGAAAAGGACAATGTTTTGTTGGTGGGAGGTGGTTGTGGCATTGCTCCTTTGCTTTATTTGGCAAGGACTTTGTCAGAAAAAGGCTTTAAAGTTACCTCCCTTGTTGGTGGAGCAAGCCAGTGCGATATTCTCGAAGCCAATGAATACCATAAGTATGGTGAAGTGCTTGTTACAACAATGGATGCCAGTATGGGTGAAAAAGGATTGGTAACTCAACATAGCATTTTTAATACAGAAAAATTTATTTATTCAAAAATATACACCTGTGGGCCTGAACCCATGATGAAAGCCCTGGCTGGTATTTCCCGTGAAAAAGATATTGATTGTGAAGTTTCTCTTGAAAATATGATGGCTTGTGGTGTGGGAGCTTGTTTATGTTGTGTGGTTGATACTATCGATGGGAATAAATGCACTTGCACCGAAGGGCCGGTCTTTGATTACAGAGAATTAAAAGGATGGTAGTAAATTAAAAATTACGAATTAGAAATTAGAAATTTTTGCATCTTAATTATCCTAAAAGCCTAAAATTCAAAAAAAATCAAAAAATCAAAAATTCAAATAGTCTAAAAGTCCAATAACCAATAACTTAATAACCAAAAAAATGCCAAATTTAAGTGTAAAAATCAAGGATTTAGTATTAAAGAATCCTGTAATGACAGCTTCAGGAACTTTTGGTTATGGAGAAGAATTTGCTGATTTCTTCGATATTTCATTGTTGGGTGGTATTGTTGTTAAAGGAACGACAGCATCAAAAAGAGAAGGAAATGCTTATCCCCGTATGGCTGAAACTGCTTCAGGTATGCTGAATGCTGTTGGTCTTCAAAATAAAGGAATTGATGCATTTATCAACGATATTTATCCACGTATTAAAGCTATAGGAACTCATATTATTGTAAACGTATCAGGTTCCACAATTGATGAATATGTGATGGTTGCTTCTAAACTTAACTATTTAGAGAACATCCCTGCTATTGAACTTAATATTTCCTGTCCGAATGTAAAAGAAGGCGGCATGGCATTTGGAACCAGCTGTCCTTCAGCAATTGCTGTAACAGAAGCTGTAAGGGAAGCTTATCAAGGGACATTGATTGTGAAATTATCGCCCAATGTTACCAATATTGCAGAAATGGCAAAGGCTGTGGAAGGAGCAGGTGCTGATGCCGTTTCGCTTATTAATACTTTATTGGGAATGGCTATCAATGCAGAAAAACGTAAGCCTGTACTTTCAACAATTACCGGCGGTTTATCTGGACCAGCAGTTAAACCTATTGCACTTCGAATGGTTTGGCAGGTAGCCAAAGCAGTAAAGATTCCTGTGATCGGATTAGGGGGTATCATGACAGCAACGGATGCAATCGAATTTTTACTTGCCGGAGCAACCGCAGTCCAGATTGGTACTGCTAATTTTATTGATCCTGCTGTTTGTGTAAAGATTATAGATGGAATGGAAGATTATTTAATCCGTCATAACATAAAGGATATTAATGAATTGATAGGAGTAATCTAAAATATCTTTCAAATTTCTATTTCACCTTCAAATACAAATGAAGCTTCGCCTTCTAAGAAAACATTTTTAAATATATCTTTTTGCTTTTCAAAACTTACGATGAGTTTTCCGCCTAAAGTATGAATTAATACCTTTTGAATATCTTTATCATAAGCATAAGTATAAGCCATAGCTGAAGCGGTAACACCTGTTCCACATGAAAGTGTTTCATCTTCAACACCTCTTTCATATGTTCTTACAAATAAATGATCGTCAAATATTTCTGCAAAATTTACATTTAATCCACCTGGATAAAAACGACTGTCGTATCTAATTGCCCTTCCTTTAGTAAAGACATCAATAGAATTTACATCTTTCACAAATTCCACATAATGGGGTGAACCGGTATTGATTTCAAAATAATTTTCAGTTTTATGATAGGATGTGACATCCATCATTTTAAGTTTAACAGTTTTAATACCATTATTATCAGCTGTAATTTCTGCAGTATGCAAACCATCAATAGCTTTAAAAGTTGCTTTGTTTTTGATTATACCCAGTTTAGATGCAAATGCAGTAATGCATCTTCCCCCGTTTCCACACATGGTACTTTCATTGCCATCGGAATTATAATACTTCATTTCGAATTCCTGATTTTCACTGGCATTTAATAACATCAAGCCATCAGCCCCAATTCCAAAATGGCGGTTACATAAAAATGCAACATTATCGCAGCTAAGATTTATTTCAGCTTTTCTGTTATCGATCAGAATGAAATCATTGCCTGCTCCATGGTATTTACTGAAATTGATAATCATAGCCTTCTAAAAACTTATTTGTTTTTTGTTAATTTAACTACCATTAAAGGTTGAAAATCATCTGTTTTTTCAATCAGATAAAAAGTATTGGCATAATTGAGATAAATTTTATTGTTTCTGCTTTCAAGAATTGCATCTTCATACATATAGATTCCAAACAAAACAAGTTTGTTATTATTGAATTTATAGCCTTTATAATTGATCGGAGAACGCCAGAATTCTACTTTAGCGAAATTTGAAGGAAGTTTTTTTGTTTTGTCATTAATAAGCAAAGAATCAAGTACAGCATCTTTTTTTGAATTATTTCCGTTCATACCTTCAATTTTAATAATTCTGGTAAAAAGCAATTCATCTTTAGCAATTACGATATTATCAGTTGAATTATTTCTTAATTCGGTACCCGATGTATCTGTTGAATATTCATTGTTTATATTATCCATTGATAATGAATCATTTTCATTAGATGGAAGTGTATTCTTTTTTATTGATATTGTTTTATTTACAATATTATTTGTTTTCAATTTTCCAGCATCATTATCTGAAGTAATATTATTTTCCTGAGCATTTATTTCTTGTTTGTTTTTCCCTGAAAAAGTAAACCAAATTTTGAAATTATAATTTTGCATCCACCATACTACAGATGCTCCAATTGCAATTCCTACAATAATACCAATAAGAAAGTAGATAAATTTATTACTCTGAATCATATAGAAATTTTCTCTTTTTAAAACATTACAAAATTAGGTAAATTATTGAATATGTCAGTTGAATTTTTTTGCAATTATATTATAATTGAATACTTTTTCAATCTAACATTAATTTTTTTCATCATATGCGTAAAATATTCATAAT
>CAIUKU010000123.1 GCA_903899825.1 uncultured Bacteroidales bacterium
ACGTGACCCATAAATTGATGCAGAAGCAGCATCTTTCAGTACCTGCATAGTCTCAATTTCATTCGGATTTAATGAATTTAAATCACCACCGATAAAACCATCAATTACCACCAAAGGCTCATTTGCCCCATCAGCGCGCATGGTATTGTTACCTCGAATAGTTATTTTGGCACCCTGACCTGGGTCACCCGATGCTGTTTCAACGACTACACCTGCTAGTTTTCCAGCCAATGCCTGGCTAAGAGTTGAAGATGGTGTTCGTGTAATATCTTCCATATTAACTGTTGATACCGAGGATGATATGGTTTTCTTTTCCTGCGAACCGTAACCCACAACAACAGTTTCTTTCAATTGGATAGCACTTTCTTCTAATTTCACAACAAGCTGCTCTCCGCTTTTATACTTTACTTCCTTACTATCAAAACCAATATAACTAAACTTCAACACTACATTTGTAGTAGTTTCAGTTAGTTTGAAATTGCCGTTAATATCAGTAATTGTCCCCGCTTTTCCTCCTACGACTACCACAGTTACTCCAACTAAGGGACTTCCTGATTTGTCGGTAACCATACCTTTAATGATATTACTTTGAGCAAATATCGAAAGCGTTACAAAAACAAATATAATCGTCAAAATTAATTTTTTAAGTATATTCATTGTATTTTTGAATTTGTGATTTTCATAGTATATTGAACTTTTAAAAAGGCAAATTTATTGAATTATTTTATTCATTAACTCAAACTTTCCTGTATTTACTAAACTTATGTTTTTCAAACAACTTACGGCCATTCTGTTACATGCTTCTGAGGTACTACTACCTATATGAGGTGTCATTATCACACTGTCAAGTTCCCTTAAATCTTTATTTGCAGGTATATAGGGTTCATTTTTAAAAACATCTAACACAGCACCTGCAATCTGACCAGCTTTGACTGCATCAAATACGGCATCCTCTTCAACCACTCCGCCACGTGCAGTGTTAATCAGATAAGCTGACTGTTTCATTTGATTTAGACGTTCAGCATTGATAAAGTTCTTTGTAGCTGCAATATCAGGAATATGTAAGCTTACAAAATCGGCATCTTTTACTGCGTCTTCAAAACTTTCTGTAAACGTATCAATATTTGAACAATCATTCGGCTTTGATGTGTCATTGCCAACTATATGCATCCCAAATCCATTTTTAGCAATTTTCGCTAATTTGCGTCCAATATTGCCACAACCAATAATAGCCAGTGTTTTGTCCGACAACTCTGAACCAACCCTATTCCTCCAAATTCCGTTTTTGTTATCCATGCTACAACTTGCCAAGTGACGAGCTGCTGTCATAATCATTCCCATGGCACATTCGGCAACAGAATCATCTAAAGCTCCGGGGGTATTGGTACAAAAAATCCCTTTCGATTTAGCCAATCCTTTGTCGATACCATCGTGTCCTACACCAAAGCGAGCAATTACACCACCATCAGGGATAGCATCGTATAATTCATTGCTGTATTTTGTTACGCCAACAATAGCGAATTTCGCACCTGTCTGTTTGATTACTTCTGACAATCCTTTCTCATCGGATGGAGCACAAATGCACTCAAAACCGGCTGTGTTTTCGAAAATATCGGCAGCTTTATTGTATTCTAAATCTGTAACAACAACTTTTATCATGTTTTTATAGCTTTGCGTTAAACAAGTACTTTTACAATCACTTTACGAATTACTCCTTCGCCAATTCCCGGCGCATGTCCATCCTCGGGAAAAAATATCAGAAAATCACCATTTTCCAGAAAGATATAATTGGTGGGCTCGTTTTCAAAGAGAATTAAATCTTTTTGTACATCGTAATCCGATTTGATTTCAGTGCATTTCTCTGTTGGTATCCAACCAAATGCCTCATTTCCGGTCAATGGAATCTGTATGTCAATGTATTTTTGATGTGCTTCAGTTACAGCTTCTGACTCACTTTTTCCGTTAATTGTATTCAAAATAAGAAACAAATCACTTCCTTGAATTTCATATTTTCCATCCTCAAGCTCTGCAAAATCAGATGCTTTTACAAAGTCGAATGCTTTTTTAAATAAAGGATGATACTTTTCTATCGTGCCTGTGTTTTTTAAACTTCCTAAAATCATTTGTTATGCTTTTGTTAGTTGTGTAAATTCATTTATTTTAGTTAGATGAGAAAATTCGTTTGATTTTTCTCGCAGAAAGATTACATCCATGCCACATGCAATAAACAGACAGCCATCATCAATGAGCGCCTGTATTTTTTCAACAGTAGGATGTACTTCATGGAAGCCCAGCGTAACATTATGTGCTTTCGCTTTTTTATAAATCACGTCAAGCGTAGCTTTAAATTCGGGATTTTCGAACTGACCGGGAATGCCCATAGAGCCCGACAAATCGTAAGGTCCTACAAAAACAGCATCAATCTCTTTGCATGCAAAAATCTCATCTAAGTCAGCAACAGCGTCGATGTGTTCAATCATAATGGCAAAAAATGTGTTATCGTTTGCCTCTTTGAAATACTCTTTCGACCAGGAACCATAGCCATTGCAACGTGGAAGTGCAAATGAGCGGTTTCCTTCGGGCGAGTATTTGATATAAGAGATTGCTCGCTTTACATCATCGTAAGATTTAATCATAGGTACAATAACGCCTCGAGCTCCCATATCAAGGTATTTCTTAATCTCTACTTCGTCATTCAAGCTGACCCTTACAAATGGCTCTGCCCCATGTAATTCTATGGCACGAAACATATTCAATGCAGTCTCTTTAGATATCTGCGAATGTTCGCCGTCAACACATACCCAACTGAAACCTGATTCTGCCATTATCTCAGCAGCTGCAACGGAATTACTCATCACCCATGCACCCAGTGCAGGTTGGTTATTCTTTAGTTTTTCTTTTACTTTATTTTTCATTTTTCATCACTTTTAATTGACTGTCTTTTGAAGAATTCTACTAAAGCCGACCCTGTCAAATTCTGAAGAGGACCAAAAATTGCAGAAGCAAGACCTACTGTTGCTATTTTACCCATTTGCAGCGCTAATCCGGTTGCTACTCCTCCATTTTGCATACCCACTTCAAAAGCTATTGTTCGGCGATCTTTTATCGGTAAACCCATTAAAGTCGCAGCACCATAACCTATCGAAAGACCGATGACATTATGAAGTAAACAGCTTAAAATCAATAGTCCTCCGACCTGCAACAGACTATCTCGTCCCGATGCTGTAATAATAATTGTGTTTATTACAATTCCCATCATAGCAACAAATCCCAATAAACTGCTGATCTGATTATCAGTAATATTTTTACTTCTTCTTAAAAGTATAGCAATTATCATTGGAACAATATAAAACCAGAGCATCGAATTACCCCATATTCTGAAAGTAAGCATTATTGTAGAATGGGTACTGAAATGTAAAACCACATTTGTAATTAAAATGATGGCTGCAAATGCTGAAAGTTGAATCTTCATTGCCTTTGCACTATTTTTTTTATGGTAAAACATATTAAAAATAAAACCTGCAATAATTGGAACAATAATCATATTAATTATTTCTATCATCATTCCAATTACATCAATTTCGACATACTGTCCACCAAGCCATTTCATTAGAAGAGGAGTCAGAAAAGGAGCCATGATTGTGGAAGTAGCACCAATCGTAACAGCTAAAGCTAAGTTAGCTTTAGCAAGAAATGACATTACATTGGATGCCATAGCGCTTGGCACACAACCTATTAACACTACTCCGGCTGCTATTTCCGGACTGAAATTAAATAATTTTGACAACGAAAAACCAACTAACGGCATTATAGTGAAATGGCATAAAACACCTGTTATAACTCCTTTTGGCATTTTTATAACACCTTTAAAATCATCAAAGCTCATTTGTGCACCCATACCTATCATTGTTACCTGTACAAAAGGAACTATCAACCATTTTAATTGAAAATCTCCTATCGAAACAAATGATGCAGGATAAAACATACCCAAGCAAATTCCTATGATAATAAAAATGGTATAGCTAAAACCTTTAAGTGAAGGATAACCGTTAAAAGATATTGCAGTAAAAAACAATGAAACAAGCAAAGGCAACTTCACTCCGACTTTAAAATCAGACAATCCTATAATAATTGTAAAAATATAACCTATTACGGCAATTGTACTTAATATAAATCTAATCTGTTTCGACATATTTAAATTGTTTAGTGGTTTCTAGTTTAACGTTTTACTTGTTTAAATAAAATAATAATTTAAAATTAGTTTTATTAAGCAACACAAAACAGCTTATTGATATTATAATATCTGATTATCAATTATATATGAAGAATGTGAAGGTAATATATTTATAAACATGAGCAATATTTATTTCGCAAAGATAAATACATTATAATTATAAAACA
>CAIUKU010000124.1 GCA_903899825.1 uncultured Bacteroidales bacterium
GATATCATTTACCATCCGTTATATCTGTTTCATTTGTGTTCTATAGCTCTTTCTTTTTAGTATATTTAGTACATTTTAAAATTAAAACTATTGATGAGCATTGTGCTAAAGGATTATGATTTGCCAGATATTGAAATCTTTCATAATCCTAAAAAAAATTACGAATTTCAAATCTGGCAACCTGATAAAACCTATCTGATTTTGGGTCAGAGTAATAAAATTGAAACATCTTTATTTCTTGACAAAGTTGAAAAGGATCATATTACAGTTTTAAAAAGACCTTCGGGTGGAGAAACAGTAATATTAACACCGAATACCCTTGTAATTTCTGCTGTTTTCGTCAGTCCTGAAGTAAAAAGACCCCATCAGTATTTTGCAAGATTTAATGATTTTATTATTAAAGGATTAGCTTTAAGTGGAATACAGAACGTCTGTCACAAAGGCATTTCTGATTTGGCCATTGGTGAAAAAAAGATTTTAGGTTCCTCTATTTATCACAAAAAAGATAAAATTTTTTATCATTCAGTGCTTAATGTTGCCGAAAGTATTGAAATTATTGAAAAATACATACAGCATCCCAAACGTGAACCTGATTACCGCAAAGGCAGAGGCCATGGTGAATTTGTAACCTCCATTGTTCAGCACTATCCTGAAATATCCATGAATGAAATTTCAGATGGCTTGATGAAGTCTTTAAAAGAGTTTGTAAATTAGGTTATTAAGTTATTAGGTTATTGGTTATTAGGTTATTAGGTTATTAGGTTGTTAAGTTTTAAGTTGTTAGTTGTTAGTTTTTTTAAAAAAACTTAAAACTTTATAAACTTTACAAACTTTACAAACTTTATGAACTTTATGAACTTTATAAACTTAAAGCATCCAAATGAAAAATACTATCATATTTGCATTTAGTCTTTTAATAGTCTTATCAGCATGTGCACAACAAAACAAAAATAAAAATACCATGAATTACAACAAACTCACACCAGAAGAAGAAAATGTAATTATTAATAAAGGCACTGAAAGACCTTTTACAGGTAAATATTATAAATTCAACGAGAAAGGCACATATAACTGTAAACGTTGTAATGCTGCACTTTATAATTCTTCCGACAAATTTGAATCCAATTGTGGATGGCCCAGTTTTGATGATGAAATTAAAGGCGCTGTAAAACGGGTATTGGATGCAGACGGAAGGCGAACCGAAATTATATGTACCAATTGTGGTGCTCATTTAGGCCATGTTTTTGAAGGAGAAAATCTAACCAAAAAAGATACCCGTCATTGTGTAAACTCTATTTCACTAAACTTTGTTCCGGCAGCAGAAACACAAAAAACGGATACGGCTATCTTTGCCGGAGGATGTTTTTGGGGTGTAGAATATTTCTTTCAGAAAGAAGCAGGTGTGTTATCCACTGAAGTTGGATATATTGGCGGCAAAACAAGCAATCCAACTTATAAAGACGTTTGTAATCACAACACCGGGCATGCAGAAGCAGCCAGAATTATATTTGATCCGGGCAAAACAACTTATGAGAAACTAGCCAGGCTCTTTTTCGAAATTCACGATCCTACTCAAATGAACCGCCAGGGGCCGGATGTTGGAGATCAATACCGTTCTGAAATCTTCTATTTCAATCAGTCACAAAAAGATATAATTGAAAAGCTGATTCATCTTTTAAAAGCAAAAGAACTTAATATAGTAACAAAACTAAGCCCTGCCTCCACTTTCTGGAAGGCTGAAGATTATCATCAACAATATTACGAACACAAAGGTAGCAAACCTTATTGCCATGGATATGTGAAAAGGTTTTAATTATTAATTTCGTGCAATTCTATGGTTATCAGAAATAAACCCGGTGGAATTAATTTTCATCGGGTTTTTTAAATTAATGGTATATTTGCAATATAATATATAATACTACATTTGTAAAAATGAGCCAATTCAAAAGATATGAAGGATTATAAGGAAGTTATCAATAATAGATTTGATGCTGAAACTGAAAATACAAATTCAATTTATTCACCAAATCATCCTATCGGTAAATATATAAGAAAAAATCTACACAAAGGATTGAACATGTTTTTACAAAACTATTGTAAAACACTGAGGGGGTGGGATTTACAAACTGTAACTTTGCTTGATATTGGTTGTGGAAGTGGCGAAATGCTTGATTTTTTTATTAGTAAAGGGTTTTCACCTCAAAATCTAACCGGAATTGATTTATCAGAAACCAGAATTTGCAGAGCTCAAAAACAGCACAAAAGTGTAAACTTTATAAAAGATGACGCATTGACTTTTAGTTTAAAGGAAAGTAAATTTGATATGGTTACAGCATTTGATTTATTTTCTCATTTATCTAAGAAAGAACAGATACTTCAGGGATTATCAAATGTTTACATCCATCTGGAAAAAGACGGTGTATTTTTATGGTACGATATCTACTCAAAAGATCATTTTTCTCCTGCTCAGAATGCAGATTCCTGGGGTTTTAATAAGGAACAGATGATTCATTTGTGCAAAGAAACAGGTTTTGAAGTTATCTATTACAACACCTTCTTCAAGCACTTTTTCAACAGATACCACTCAGTTTATCAAGTGAAAAGATTATCTCCGGGGATAGTGAATATGTTGGAAAAAATTTTACCAGGAATACCTGGTAATGTATTACTTGCATTTAAAAAAATCTGATTATTTGATTATTTGAATTACTTAATTTTCAAAATACATTTACATTATTTTTTCACTATCACAATTTCAACTCTTCGGTTTTTATCCTGATCTGCCAGTGTTTTTTCCGGATAAATAAGTGGTTTGGTAGAACCGTAGCCTTTATAGCTCAGACGTTCTGATGAAATTCCATTTCTAATAAGATAAGTATAAATATAGTTAGCCCGGTTCAAGGATAAATCATTGGTATAAGTATCCTGGTCCAGACCATCTTTTCCGGTAAATTCACAACAGATATGACCTTGTATTTCAATGTGTATATCAGGGTTTTCTGCAAGACTATTGAGCAAAACTTCCAGTTCAGGTTGAGAAGCAGGTGTTAAAAAATGCCTGCCCGGTTGGAAATTAAAGTTTTTAAGTACAATAAGATCGCCTTCTTTGGCTTTTGCAAGCTCGACAGGTTCTGGTTTCTCAATAGTTTCTACAGATTTTATACTCATTTTTGATTGAAATTGCATAATGATTTCAACCCTTCTGTTTTCAGGAAAACCAAGTGGTTGATTGATAAGTTCAGGTGGTAGTTCTCCCTTGCCGGTACTTCGAATTATTATTTTTGAATCAAGTTTTGATGCTAAATATTTCTTTACGTTATCGGCACGATGTTGTGACAAATGAAAATTGTAAGCAGTATCAGCTAAAAAATCAGCAAATGCAATAATATCTAATGCTTTGATTTCTTTTGGCTGATGTAGTTTTACAAAAGCATCAATCTGTTGTAGTTGCTTGCTATTCAATGAACTTTGATCGATGTCGTAATACAAACGCAAGGTATCGGCAGTAAAAGCGATAAGATTATTAAAGTAAGAACCAATTATCATTAAGAAGCAAATCAAAAATTTTTTCATAATGGTATATATTTATTAACAGCTTTCAGATTAAAAAACGATAAAAATATATGCTTATTGTTTTTAAATGGATATTAAAAAAAAGTCATTGAAAAATTTTCAATGACTTTTTTTTGCGGAGGAAGGGGGATTCGAACCCCCGGACCCACTTTTGGCAGGTCAACTGTTTTCGAGACAGCCCCGTTCGACCGCTCCGGCATCCCTCCTATTGCGTTGCAAAGATACTAATCTATCTTTTAGATTTTCTTTAATTTTGAAGATATTTTATGTAGGTTTGCAAATTATAACAGTATTATAAAGATGAAAAAAATATATTTATATACAATCCAATTAGTTGCATTTTTTTTCTTGTTCAATCCTAATGTTATTGCCCAAAACGACTCTCTGAATCTGAAAAAATACTGGCATTACAGAGAACGTTTAAAATACTTTGTTATGCCCGGTATGCTGAGAGGAGAAAGTCAGATAGCCGGTATACGCAATCGTTTTGATTACGGAGCTGACGATCTTAATTTTGGCCAACATGCCATCTATCTGGGTTACTACATAGGTATGCTGGCTACTGAATTTAAGTTATTGAATAACATGAATGATACAGCTGCCTTAAAGACCCAATATGAATTAAATCTTGCATTAAAACAATATGTTACTTATCTGGATAAAACTGAATCCATCGTGTTTAATAATATGAAAGATCAGTTTGATGGATTTTTTGTCAGAGAAAGCGTCCCTTGTGAATTTTTAAAGAATGAGGTAAGAGAAAAATATTTCAATAATGGTTTAAAACCTTCTGATAAATGGGATTATACAAAAAGCACAAGCTTCGGTAATTTGCCTAAAGGACACCCGGGTTATGTAGTTAAAATTTCTGAATGCGATAGTATTCCAAAAGTTTTCAGTCAGGATGAAGCCATTGGATTATTATACGGCCTGGCATTGGTTTATAAATGCATGCCAGATAGTTCTGAAGAAAAATATCTTGCACGTGAGATTGCATGCAATGTTGTTAATTATATACGCAACTCATCCCGGGTATACGGAAAAACCATGAGTATGCGTTGGAATATTTTTCGTCCCAATGGTGATAAATTAAAAACAAAAGAAGGAGGTCTTGCCTGGTTTTATGCTTATGGATTTATGAGAGCTGCAAACTACTTTAATCCTGAATTTGATAATTTATGGAAAAAAATTACCCGTTATCCTCAGGAATTGTTTTTCCAGTTTGGACAGTTCTTTCCGAATCCTAATCCGGACAATACAACAATGATAACAACATTAGCGGTTGTTGGCGATTCTTGGAGAGCCGTTATTCCGATAATAGGCCTGGCTTTTAAAATGAATACTACCTATTTTGGTATCAAAGCCAAAACAAAAAGACAAGATTGGGATACATTTTACACATTGTCGTGGAATGTATTGCATAGTAAAAACAAGAAAATGGATGACAAGCTCCAAAAAGCCTTTCTTCAGTTAAACACTGCACCTTACGAAGGTCCTTATAATTATGGACTTATGAATAATCCGAAAGGAAGTGGCTGGTCGTCGTCCTACAGATGGCATCACAAAAAAAATATGCAAAGGGGAGATGCATTAGGAATCGGTGGAAATTATAATGGATTGGATTATATGTTATTACACAATCTATATTGTATAGTAAAAAGGGCTAAACCTTAATTATTTTATTAAAAGGTCTGTTAAAGTGTACAAGATTTGTTAAATAAAGACACTCTTTCTAAATGAAGCGGTATTAAAAGGAAATCTATTGGAGGCATAGTTATAAAAAATAATAGAACATCTTCATTATTGGAATATTTGGTAACTAAGGGAAAAATTGAAATATTTTAAATTTTCATTTTTAACAAAAAAATATTTCAAAAAAATATTTTTTTGCATTTTTTAGCTTATCTTTGTGATTCATCCCAAAAAATACATTTATATGTTTTCAATCAGCCATTTGCATCCAATGATGGTACACTTTCCAATAGCATTAACTACTTTTGGATTTATTGCCGAATTTGTATACCTGTTTTTTAAAAAAAGAGAATGTTTATCCGAAATAAGTTTATACTTACTAATTTTCGGTACATTTACTGGAATAATTACCTTACTGACAGGCATTTTCTTTACTTCAGAAATGTCTGGGGCAGCCGGTGAAGTTAAAGAAACACATGAACTTTTCGCATGGATTACCATTTTATTGTTGGCTGTGACTTCAATATTCCTCATCTTTATTAAAACTAAAAATATTCAAAATAACAATCTAAATTGGCTTGCTTTTATCCTTTATGGTTTAGCAACAATTACGGTTAGTATTACTGGTTTTTATGGAGGAAACCTCGTTTATAATTTTATGATGCCACTTTAATTTTAAACCTTAAATAAATAAACCTATGAAAAAAATCTTATTTATCACAATCGTAAGCTTAATCGCTTTTACTGCATGTAAAAAAAACAATCCGGTTAAAACCATTGAAAACCTCAAGGCTGGCATTAAAGGAGAAACCACAGCAAGTGCAAAATATGCTGCTTTTGCTCAAAAAGCCAAGGAGGAAGGCTATCTTAATATCGCAAAACTTTTCGAAGCTGCCTCCAAATCAGAATCTATTCATGCTGCTAACCATAAAAAAGTACTAGAAGAATTAGGTGCAAAAATGGAAGATTTTACACCCAGTTTTGAAGTAAAATCTACTGTTGAAAATCTTCAGGCTGCCATTGAAGGAGAAACCTATGAAGTTACTACAATGCACCCCCAATTTTTGAATGATGCCAAATCAGAAAAAGTAGAAAAAGCTGGAAAATCCTTCAGCTGGGCATCTGATACTGAGAAAAAACATCAGCAGTTTTATACCAGGGCCCTGGAAGCTCTTAATTCAATGGCAGAAAACACATTACCTCTGGAATATGTAGTATGTCCTGTTTGCGGGAATACATACGATAAAGCCAGCATTGAAGATAAATGTTCATTCTGCCAGACCAGCAAAGATAAATTTATCATCATTTAAGAAGATTATTACTGTTAGAATAGATTTGTTTTTATATTTTTAATGTAAAAACAAATCTATTTTTTTTGCAAGAAACCTTCAAACTCATTACAAATTAAACAACCATGAAGAAAATTTCGTTAATGATTTTAGTACTTGGATTTATTGGTATAAGTGCATGTAAAAAGGAAACAACCACAACCACTACACCAACAAATCCTGCCGCAACATTTTTAGCACCGACTACTCAAATGAAAAAATCTGCTGTTTTAGAAGACTTTACAGGTGTTCGCTGCGGATATTGTCCTGATGGTCATGCCGTTGCAAAAGCCTTGGAAACAGCCAATCCGGGTAAAGTTGTTGTAATTTGTGTTCACACAGGTTCATATGCAGATCCCTCAGCCGGTTGGGCTAACTTTACAACTCCTTTCGGATCTGCCATTGCAGGTCAGACAGGTTTAACAGGCTATCCAGCAGGAACTATAAACCGTCAGGTTTTTTCAGGACTTGGTATGTCAGCTGGCGGAACAGCAATGGGTAGAGGTAATTGGACAAGTGCTGCCAATCAGGTATTGCTTGAAAATGCACCGGTAAATATTGGTGCTAAAGCAACTTATAATGCTTCTACTAAAGTACTTACTGTTAAAGTAGATTTATATTATACTGCTAATGAAACACTTGCAAACAATATCAACGTTGCTTTTCTACAAAACAATGTGATAAGCAAGCAATCAGGAGGAACACCTGATGCAAATAACTATGTGCAAAATAATATTCTTCGTCACTTAGTAACCGGACAATGGGGTGAAGTAGTTCCTGCAGCTTCTACTAAAACAGGTACAAAATATTCAAAAACATATACCTATACAGTTCCTGCTGACTATAATGGTGCTACTATTCCTCCGGGAGGTGGTGCAGTGAACATTGCAAATTGTGATGTTGCTGTTTTTGTTGCAAGAGGTCAGAAAGAAATTATTAATGCCATCAAAGTTAAAGTTCAATAATCTTTTTCAAACTACTATCAGGAGGCTGTCTCAAAGGGACAGCCTCTTTTTTTTATATTATTCTGAAATTTCATCATTGGAAATATCATGCTGTATGAGCTTTTCATCTAATTTTAATATTGTATTTTTCAACAACCCAATGTTTTGCATATTTTGTACATTGAAAACTTCATTCAAAACATTATAGCTGATATTTATCGAAGTTTTTCTGACAACAATGGCTGCTTTTTCCAGCTTATTGATAGCATCATAAAGGGAATTGGCACCTCCTGCCAAAGAAGCCAGTGCAGCCAATACAACAGATACTTCTTTAATTTTCCCAAAGAAGCGCGTCCAATTGGTACGTTCGCTGTTTAAATCACGAATAGCTTTATCAAGGTGATTGACAAGTGCTTTTTTGCTGGTTTCTGTTATAGATGCATCTTCTGAAATCAATTCAATGGCATCTTTGATAAAGTCAACAATTTCAGTTTTATTTGATTTAGTCGGATCATAGAAATCGCCCAGTTCAAGCTTATCATAAATGTATTCTTTCTGAATGGAATCATTCACCAACGACATTGTTGCTGTATACACTTCACGGAATGTATCCTGAATACGATACATCTGTCGCTTTCGATTATTAAAGAAAGGAAGTAATTTGAACAGAAATGACTTGCGTTCGATATTTTTAAGTTCCTGTAGTTCTCTTCCCAGGTCGTTCAGCAGGTCCTGATAATCTTCACGTTTATAAGTTTCAAAATAAGTGAATCTTTCAATAGAATTCAGAAATTTTTCACTGCAAGCTTTAAGTTGAAGTTGCTTTTCTTCCTGAAATTTTGAAGAAGACAACTCAGACAAAAAACCTAAATAATAATTGAAAATCACTTCAATATCCTGTGCATCAGTATATAAATATTCATTAAAGGTCATGGAAATATTGTATTAAATTTACAGCAAATATATCAAAAATAATACCATCAATTACCCTAAAAAAATAATTAGGAGTTAAACAGTTTATTTTGTAAGTTTGTTGTGAATTAGAAACGTATTTGATTTAATGAATTTTGATTTTTGAAAATCTATCAGCCAAACAATATGGGAGTATTACATAAAATAATAAAGCTTTTAATGGGTGAAACAAAGCGAAAAAAGTTTAAATATATATGCAATGCCAATCATTTACAACTGACTTATTATAAAAACAGTCAGGAATTACAAATACTGAGTGATATTTTTGAAAAAAGGGAATATGCTGATTACTTTCCTTTTTACAAAAAAGCAACAATTATTGACATAGGCGCTCACTTTGGATATTTTTCAATTTTTGCTCATAAAAATACCCATCCACAATCTACCATTCTTGCAATAGAACCTGCTGCTCTTAATTTCAATCAAATGTGTGCCAACCTTAAGGAAAACAACATTGAAAATGTAGTTTTATTACAAACAGCATTAGGAGCTAACAATGAGAATTCAATACTGCATACAGGACGTTCTTCTAATCATTCTTTGATTAGCAATTATCGTCTGCTAAATAAGACTGAATCTGCAGAAAATGTAAAATGCACGACGCTTGAATCCATACTTAATAAAAACAATATTGAAAAAATTGATTTTTTAAAGATGGACTGTGAAGGTTCTGAATATGCAATTTTTGAAAGTTTAAGCAAAGCAATTTTTGAAAAAATCACAACGATATCTATGGAGTTTCACGATTTAAAAAGCGAAAAATACACCGCTGATTTTCTCATACAACTATTCATCAGGCATCAATTCAAAATTGTAAAATTCCATTATATGCCAACCACAAAAGGTTTAAACTACGGTAAAATTATTGCTACCAAAGACAACATCTAAATATTTCTGATTGAAGCAACTTAAGTAAAAGCTAATTTAATCTAACGTTTAAACATAAATACAATCAGATAAAAAACAAAAACTTCAGAAAAAAATCTTCATATACCTGATTCTTATAACTATTAATTTAATTTAGCTCTACAGTTAAAAAAGTCACTAACATTTTGCGCGTATTATCTGTTTATTTATTCCTAAATAAAACGCAGATACTATGGAACAAAAATTCACAAATCATCTTATTCATGAAAGCAGTCCCTATTTATTACAACATGCTCACAATCCGGTTGACTGGCATCCATGGAGTACAGAATCATTAGCTAAAGCAAT
This sequence comes from uncultured Bacteroidales bacterium, assembly GCA_903899825.1. Taxonomy (GTDB): domain Bacteria; phylum Bacteroidota; class Bacteroidia; order Bacteroidales; family JACABE01; genus JACABE01. The sequence goes on from CAIUKU010000124.1 coordinate 9,725, forward strand.
AAATGAGAATAAACTTATCATCATCAGCATTGGATATGCAGCTTGTCATTGGTGCCATGTTATGGAAAAAGAGAGCTTTGAAGATATCGAGGTAGCACAGCTAATGAATGAGAAATTTGTATCCATCAAAATTGACAGAGAAGAAAGACCCGATATTGATCAGGTATATATGAATGCTGTTCAGAAACTCACAGGAAGTGGAGGCTGGCCGCTTCATTGTATTGCTTTACCGGATGGACGCCCTGTTTATGGTGGAACCTATTTCCAAAAAGCTCAATGGATGGATATTTTAATGAAACTGGCTGATTCGGTTAAAGAAAATCCTGAAATAGCAGCAGAGCGGGCAAAAGCACTAACTGAAAGTTTACAATCCGACCATCAGTTAGTTGCAAATAATGGAAAACATAATTATTCATTAAACGACTTAAACTTTATTTTCAACGAATGGGATAAAGATATCGATTATATCAATGGTGGTCACAGGCATGCTCCTAAATTTCCATTACCGGTAAGCCATCAGTATTTACTTCATTATCATTATTTAACAAACAATCAAAATGCTTTAAACGCTGTCATCACCACATTAAATAAAATGGCTGAAGGTGGAATTTATGATCAGATCGGAGGAGGTTTTGCCAGGTATTCAACTGATAAATACTGGAAAATTCCTCATTTCGAAAAAATGTTGTACGACAATGCTCAGATTGTCAGTTTGTATTCAACGGCTTATCAGTTAACCAAAGACAATAACTACAAAACCATTGTAAAAGAGACACTTGAGTTTATACAAAGAGAATTAACTTCAGCAGAAGGAGGTTTTTATTCCTCAATAGATGCTGACAGCGAGGGTGAAGAAGGTAAATTTTATGTCTGGTCAAAAGCAGAATTCCAAGAAGCATTGGACGATAAAGCTGAGTTAATGATTGAATATTATAACATTACAGAAAATGGAAATTGGGAAAATGGAAAGAACATTCTTTTCAAATCAGAATCTGACGATAATTTCGCATCTAAAAATAACATAACAACCAAGGAATTATATAAAAAAATTAACGAAGCTAAAAAAATATTGTTCAATAAAAGAAGCCAAAGAATCAGACCGGTTCTGGATGATAAAATTCTGACTGCATGGAATGCTCTTATGCTTAAAGCATATACAGATGCTTACAGCGCTTTTGAAAATCCTGAATATCTCAAAATCGCATTAAAAAATGCAGCATTTATCAAATCAAAGCTTAAATCGAAAGATGAAAGATTATATCGAAACTATAAAAATGGAAATGCCGCTATCAATGCTTTTTTGGATGATTATGCTTTTTACATTTCTGCACTTATTTCACTCTATCAGACTGATTTTGATGAAAAATGGATAGACGAAGCCTATCAGTTAAGCCAATATACAATTAATCACTTTTATGATTATAAAACTGCTTTGTTTTTTTATACTTCTGATCTGGATACTGCATTGATATGCAGAAATATAGAGACAACCGACAATGTTATACCTTCTGCAAATTCTGAAATGGCAAAAAATCTATATATGCTGGGTCACTATTTAAACAATGATGAATATATACGAATCTCTCAGAATATGCTGAACAATGTTAAAATCAATGCTTTAAAATATGGGGCTTATTATGCAAATTGGGACATTTTGATGGCCTGGATTGCAGATAAACCATTTGAAGTAGCTATAGTAGGAAATGAAGTTGAGTCTAAACGGAAAGAATTCGAAAGCCATTATTTGCCCAATGTTTTTTTATCCGGAGCTAAAATGCAAAGCAAATTAGCCTTGCTTGAAAACAAATTTATTGAAAATCAAACGACGATTTATGTTTGCAGAGACAAAACATGTTATCAGCCTTCAACAGAGGTAAAACAAGCATTAAATCAATTAAAGAAACAGATATAATCACATCTTTTTTAAAATAAGATTATTTTTACCTTTCTGAAATCCTTTTAAATAAAACAGATTATCTTAAAATTGATTAGAAATTTTAGGTTACTAGTTTTTTTTTTATTTTCTTTGCACTTTGTTTAACTGAATGTATATTTTAAATTAATTCCTTGTCATGAAAGAACTTGTACATTGTCGCCCATGTGGTTTTGTAATGGAAGCTGATAAATTAGGAGATGTATGCCCCGCATGCGGACTTCCCAGAAAAGTTTTTGAACCTTATAGAGAAAAAGTTTCGCTGAACAGATTATTTGTACTTAATCTTGATCTTCATCCTATTGCGATTCATTTATCACAGGCACTTGTAATTTCCATTCCCTTACTGGCAATACTTATTAATCTTTTCGATAATTTTTTTCCGGAAATATTGAAAAATGTTTTAATATTTTCTGTAGCTGTTTTTCCATTTACGCTTGTTCTTTCAATACTTACAGGCATCGTTGATGGATTGACAAGATTTAAAACCTTAAAAACACCCTTGTTAAGAATGAAAATAATAGCAAGTATAGTTATATTGTTATTATCCTTCACACTTTTTTTTGTAGGGCCAAAGGAAGATTATAAGATTTGGACCATAGTGCTGGGGTTTTTATGTCTGGCAGCCGGAGTTCAACTAGGTTTATGGGGAAAGAAGCTGATAGATGTAATATTGCCAGGTACTTATCCACAAAAGAAAAGCTCAAAAAACAAAACGTCTAAAGAAGAATAAGCGGATCAATTTTTATTTTCTTGTATCTTCTCATTCAGTGCATTCATCAAAGATAAATTATTGATTATTGTTAGTTTTTTTAGAAAGTTTCGTTTAGTATTTCTATCATTTCTTTTTGATAAGCAAGATCTTATCAAAAAGCTTGTTGTAAGAAACTTTCTAAAAATCTCTAAATCATAAAACCTTAAAATCAATAATTATCCTTATCTTTGTAGCTCTATTTTACACTAAGTTTCAATTACACAATGCAATTTGTTAATCCATATTTCCTCTGGGGACTGATAATTATTGGGATACCTATTATCATTCATCTATTCAATTTCAGAAGGTTTAAAAAAGTATATTTTTCCAATGTTAGTTTTTTGGAAGAACTAAAAGTACAAACCCAAAAATACTCCCGCTTAAAGCATTTTTTAATTCTTGCCATGAGAATATTGGCAATAATCTGTCTGGTAATGGCATTTGCCCAACCTTATTTTCCATTTGCAGTAAACAAGAAAGCCATAAAAGGTAAAAATGTCGTAAGTATTTATGTGGATAACTCATTTAGTATGGAAGCGATAGCTGATGAAGCAAAACTATTGGATGTAGCCAAAATTAAAGCCAGGGAAATTGTTTCAGCTTATCCCAATTCCGATTTATTTCAATTATTAACCAACGATTTCGAAGGCAGACACCAGCATTTATTCAGCAAAGAAGAATTTTTACAACTGCTGAATGAAGTAGAAGTATCTCCATCGGTTCGTAAATTTCCGGAAATATATAAACGTCAACAAGATGTTATAGGACTTTTCCAACAAACAAATAAAGCATCTTACATCATCAGTGATTTTCAAAAAAGCATCAGCCAGTTCGAAGGAATAATAAAAGATACTAATATTTCAACTTACCTTATACCTGTAATTCCTCAGAAAAGCAACAATCTTTTCATTGACAGCTGTTGGTTTGATTCACCAGTATTGCAACTCAATAAAAATGTAAAAATTAATGTAAAAATTAAAAACGCATCCGATATTGCATACGAAAAAATCCCACTGAAATTGATGATAAACGGCAATCAAAAGGCTGTAGCAAGTTTTGATATTAAAGAAAAAGACGAACTGAGCCTATCCATTTCTTATCGTATAACCGAAAGCGGTATTCAAAATGGCTATGTTGAACTTACAGATTACCCAATAGTTTATGATGATAAATTTTATTTTTCCTATACTGTAGCAAAAAAAATTGCTGTATTGCTTATCAATGGAGGTGAAGAAAACCAATATCTTAACAAAATCTATCAGTTAGATTCTGTTTTTTCACTTAGCAATGTGAGTGAAAGAAATATTGATTATTCAGTATTCAGAAACAACGATTTAATTGTTTTAAATAGTTTAAAAAGTATTTCTACCGGTTTAAGTCAGGAATTAAAACGATTTGTCGATAACGGTGGCAGTCTGTTAATATTCCCTTCCACAAATATCGATTTTGAAAGCTATCGTCAATTTTCAACAGCTCTCAATATCAGTATATACCAAGCAAAAGATTCGACAGATACTAAAGTTGATCAGCTCAATATTTATCATCCTTTATTTGCAGATGTTTTTGAAAAGCTACCTGAAAATATTGATTTACCAAAAGTTTTTTCTTTTTATACTTTTACAAATTTACAATTAAGCAGAAAAGAATTCATATTAAAAATGCTTAACAACAGAGAATTTCTTGGTGCAAGCATTAGTGGCAAAGGAATGATCTATCAATCTGCTGTTCCATTGGATGTCAGCTGGAGCAATTTCCCGCGACATGCTATTTTTGTTCCGACAATGTTCAATATAGCCTTACAAAGCAAACACGGAAGCAAATTATTTTACATCATTGGAAAAGAAGAAACGGTATCTTTAAAAAACATTTTAATGCAAGGCGAAGATGTATTAAAACTAAGAAGTGAAAATGCTGATTTTGAAATTATACCTGAGCATAAAAACAGGGAATCACAATTAGATGTTATGTTTCACAATCAGGTTAAACAAGCCGGAAACTACCGTTTATATTCAGTAAAAGAAGCAATATCGGGCATTTCATTTAATTATGACCGCAACGAATCACGTCTTGATTTTTATACCATCAAAGAAATTGAACAAGAATTAAAAGACCAAGGATTAAACAATTTTACACTTATCGAAAGCGGTAAAAAAAACCTTGGATTGTTGATAAAAGAAATCAATCAAGGTATTAAATTATGGAAATTCTTTGTAATTTTAGCCCTGATTTTCCTTTTGGGAGAAGTTTTACTTATACGATTATGGAAAAAGGGTTTATAGATTGATAGATGGAAGAAAATACTGAAATTAATGAAAGTGGTTTTGTAACGGATGACTCCAATAAAGAAATCCGGAAAACATTGCATTTAAGTGGGATGTACAAAGATTGGTTTTTGGATTATGCCTCTTATGTAATCCTTGAAAGAGCAGTACCTGAAGTAAATGACGGATTAAAGCCTGTACAACGAAGGATATTGCATGCAATGAAAGAGCTGGATGATGGCCGTTACAATAAAGTAGCCAATATCATTGGTCATACAATGAAATATCATCCTCACGGCGATGCATCTATTGGGGATGCCCTGGTTCAACTCGGACAAAAGGATTTATTGATAGACTGTCAGGGAAACTGGGGAAATGTTCACACAGGCGACAGTGCTGCAGCACCCCGATACATCGAAGCCCGACTGTCGAAATTTGCCCTGGATGTTGTTTTTAATCCTAAAACTACCCGCTGGAAACCTTCTTATGATGGTAGAAACAAGGAACCCATTACTTTACCTGTTAAATTCCCTTTACTGCTCAACCAAGGTGTTGAAGGCATTGCTGTAGGACTGGCATCTAAAATATTACCTCATAATTTCAATGAGCTGATTGACGCATCTATCCATATACTTAAGGGAGAAGATTTTGAGTTGTTGCCTGATTTTATGACAGGGGGCATGGCAGATGTAACCAAATACAACGATGGTTTAAGAGGAGGAAAAGTAAGAATCAGAGCCAAAATTAATCAGCAGGATAAAAAAACACTGGTAATAACTGAACTTCCATTCGGTGTAAATACTACTTCATTAATAGAATCTATTATTATTGCCAATGATAAAGGCAAAATAAAAATCCGTAAAATTGACGACAATACTGCAAGAGATGTTGAAATACTGATACATCTCGCAGCCGGAATTTCTCCTGATACCACCATTGATGCTTTGTATGCTTTTACAAACTGCGAAGTCTCAATTTCACCCAATTCATGCATTATCGATAATGGGAAACCAAGATTTATAGGTGCAAAGGAGATTCTTAAAATATCAACTGATAATACGGTTGCCTTACTTAAGCTTGAACTGGAAATTGAGAAAAGCGAACTGCTTGAACAATGGCATTTTGTATCTCTTGAACGCATCTTTATCGAAAAAGAAGTGTATCTGGATATGAAAAACTGCAAAACAGATACAGAAATCAACCAGGCCATTGATTCAGGACTTAAACCTTATACACAAAACCTGGTTCGTGAGGTAACTTTAGAAGATATTTTGCGATTACGGAAAATCCCCATTGACCGTATATCAAAATACAATTCCAACAAGGCAGATGATGTAATCAAGGCTATTGAAGATGATATCAAACAAGTAGAATATGACCTGGCGCATTTGACTCAATACGTTATCGATTTTTTCTTGCGTATTCAGAAAAAATATGGAAAAGGCAAAGAAAGAAAAACAGAACTTCGAAATTTTGAGGTAATCGAAGCTACAATGGTAGCAGTTGCCAACGAAAAACTATATGTTAACAAAGTTGAAGGATTTGCCGGAACCGGATTAAAGAAAGATGACTATGTTGGAGATTGTTCAGATATTGATGATATTATTGTCTTTAGAGAAGATGGAACTTTTATTGTAACCAAAGTAGCAGACAAAGTATTTGTAGGACAAAACATTCAACACATTGCTGTTTTCCGCCGCAACGATGAGCGGACGATTTATAATATGGTGTATCAGGATGGTTTAAAAGGAAGTGCATATATAAAAAGATTTGCAGTAGTAGGAGTAACACGTGATAAAGAATACGATTTAACCAAAGGTAGTAAAGGAAGTAAAATACTTTACTTCACTGCAAATCCAAACGGTGAAGCTGAAGTGGTGAAAATAATCTTAAAACCCAAGCCTAAGCTTAAGAAAACCATTTTTGATTTTGATTTCAGTGAATTAGCTATCAAGGGAAGAAGTTCACAAGGCAATATTTTAACCAAACATTTAGTTAAGAAAGTAGCATTGAAAGACGAAGGTGTTTCTACCTTAGGAGCCAGAAATATCTGGTATGATGAAACCGTAATGCGCTTAAATACAGAAAACAGAGGGACGTATCTTGGGGCTTTTAAAACCACTGACAAAATACTCACCATCATGAAATCAGGGTATTACCGATTGTTGAGTTTTGATTTATCCAATCACTTTGAAGAAGATATGCTCATCATCGAAAAATATAATCCTGAGAAAATTATTTCAGTGGTCTATTATGACGGCGAAATCCAAAAACCTTATATTAAAAGATTTTTAATTGAAGAATCGGATAAAAAACAAGATTTTATTGGTGAACACAGTGATTCTTTGATATATGCTATTTCTAATGACTGGTTGCCACAAGTTGAAATTATTTATGATGACAAAAAAAATGGCAAACACATTGACAATGAAATTATCTTATTAGCCGATTTTATTGCTGTAAAAGGATTTAAAGCCAAAGGCAAAAGATTGTCAAATCACTTTGTAAAAGAAGTAGTTGTATTGGAAGCTTTGCCTTATGAAAACGAAAATACAATTGAACTATCAACTGAAATTGAAGAAA
>CAIUKU010000125.1 GCA_903899825.1 uncultured Bacteroidales bacterium
CATTACCTGTAATTGCACTGGCATTATGTGGCTGTATTATTGCCTCAGTAGCACGACTTCCTCCATTAGGACTTGTTGTTGCATTAGGGCCTAATATTGTCAGTGATTTACCAATGGTTAAGGATTCAGGATAGGTTCCTGCACCAACCATTACAACATCTCCTGCTTGAGCTACATCAGTAATATCTTGTTGAATAGCTCCACCAATCCTTAAAACATCATTAAATGTCCTTCCATCTGATGTATATGAATATGAACGAGGTGTAAAAGTTGATGGATTAGTTAATGTAATTACTTTATTAGCAAAAGTATTATTATCCCAATAGTTTTGCCAGTTAAATTGACTTGCATCAACTGTTCCTCTTGTTCTGATAATAAATTTAGAATAATCAGCAAAAGTGTTTCCTGTGATTGTAGCTCCACCAACTGGATTAACATACCAAGCTACAGAAGGTACAATACCATTAAATGAAATTGCACCCCATGTAATTTCCCATAAACAATCAGCACCAGAAAATACATTGTCAGCAATTACTCTATCACTAACAGGACCTGTAAAACCTGTACCACTGCAAATATCAACTGAACAACCTTTAGCAAAATTATTTCCTGTTAGATTGTATTTAGTTTGTGTACTTGTATTACTTGCAAAGCTCCAATCGTTAAAATAAATAGAACCTCCATCAGCTATATCAACATAGCAATATTTCATAGTAAAATTATTACCAATAATTTCTACAGTTTTAACATTACCTGATGTATTATCAAGGAATTTTAAACCTTGAATAGTTATATTATCAGCATTAACAAAAACGCCAGATGGCTCGAAGTTATTAGTTGCATTAGTAGTAATACTAGCAACAACATTAGCATAATCAGTTATAGGATTACCTGACGCATCAACACCTCTTACAGTAATTCCCGGTTTCGTAACATCAAAGAATAATCCGAACTGGTGAGGACCATTATTACCAAGGGCTGAAACGATTGTTCGATTGGTAGCAGTTTCATTATATGTTCCAGGATAAACATTAATTACATCTCCAGATAAAGCAGCATCAATTGCAGCTTGTATGGTACAATATCCAACTCCTGTATTTGTATTTACAACAGGACCCAGAATGGTTTTAATTGAATTTGTATAATAAGGACAATAATTGATTTTTCCATCAATTATTGTAGCAAAATCCGGAGAAGCTGAACCCCAATAATTCATCGTAAGATCTTGCTGTGCATAATTAGCATTCCCTGAAGCTATCTCTGTAAAAGCATAAGGGGTGGTATAAGAAATACTTCCGTAACGAGCAGCAGTTTCATAATTTATGATACTATTTTTGTCGCTATATTTTATTTCAACATCAGTAAACCCACCTACAGCATATGCTTGATTAACTAATACGATACCATCCTTAAACCCATCAATAGAATTATTATAAACTCTACCATTGAATGAATAAGTAGCATCGCGAGTACGTGATGTCATTTTATTGCCAGAAAGCAGCAAACCTACCTCCCTTAAGGGATAATCGATATAGCTATTTGTAAACAAATCATCACTTCCAACATTCGTAAGCGTGTTATTATAAATTAGCATTGGATCAGCATCAGAACCAGCACCGGTAACAATAATACCAGCTGCTCCTTTACCCATTGTAATTGTATTATGATGTATAGGGAATCCCCAAGTATTTTCCCAACCGGTTTCTATTCCTGCACCACCAATACCAGTAAGATTAATGGTATTGTTTGAAATTTCGCTACCATCTCCTCCTCTTACAATATAAATCCCATTATTATTTTCAACATTAGCTGTAATTGAATTGTTTTTCACAGTAATAACATTGCTTTGTTTGCACCAGAAATTGATACCAATATCAAAAGGAGTTGCAGTTAAACCAGTTAAATCTGTAATAACATTATCTTGTATAGATAGAGTCCCTCCTACAACATTGCAGTTCCCCAAAAGGGCACCAGTAACATTTGAAATATTGCAATGTTCAATCAATCCAGAACCACTGAATTGCACTCCTTGGGCATACCCCTGCCCATTGTTAACACCTGTTACATTATTAATCGTACAATATGTAATCTGATTATCTGTAAGTGTTTCAGGGAAAACTGAAATCCCCCTTCTATCAACATTTTGAATAGTAACATGAGTAAAGATGCAGCTATTTCCGCCTACATTACTTTCGGGACTTGCATTATTTCCAAAATGAATACCATCTTTGAAATGAGCAACGCCTGTAGCTAAACCTGCATTAGCAAAGCCATCTATAGTTAAGTTTTGTATCGTGATACTATTAGAATTGTAAAGGCTTATTCCACTATTATTGAGAGCAAAAGCACGAACAGGAGCTATTATGGTTGAGCCCTCGCCCGCACCTGTTAGTGTAAGGTTAGTTTTGCCACTAATTAAAACTTCTTCGTAGTAAGTCCCAGCAGCCACATTAATCACATCGCCTGCTGTGGCAGCATTAATAGCTGCCTGTATTGTATTGAAATATGTATTTTGCGTTATGTTTTTTATCGGATAACTAACCATTGCAACTCTAAACCCTACATCTTTGGAGCGGTTGGCATAAGGATATAAACGCGCTTCTGTTTCAGCTGATAAAAAATTCGGCGTTAATAATTCATCTCCAATAAGTCCTCCTCTTGCTGGTTTATTAGTTACATCTGTAGGATAATAGGTACCCCATGATTCCGTCCATTCTGCAGCATTTCCTGCCTGATCAAATGTACCATAAGGACCAGGTGAACTGGTAAAAGTTCCTACATTTGCATAATTATAGGTTGCAACTGAGGATGTAACCCTATTGGTAATTCCACCATCAGAACTTGCTGCTGTAGGGCTAACATCGCTTTTCGTTGGATAGTTCCAATAGCCGGCTCCGCCTGGTTTGTTTGGATCGTAATAAGCTGCTTTATACCATTCGTCTTCTGTAGGCAAAACATAAACCTGCCCATAAGTTAGAAGTGCAGCCGCACGATCTACTGCCCATGTGGTGGTATTGTAAGCACCCAGTTCGGTGTTGCCCGATGTCATCCAATTACAGAAACGGGCAGCACTTTTCCAAGAAACGATGCGTACCGGACGATTCTCCCAGTCTGCGGCAGTTCCTGAAGGAGCTCCGCTAAAATCGTAGGTATAACTGCCAGAACTTCCACTCCGGGTTATCATTGGACCTTGATTTGGCACACTTGTCATAGAAGTCGCATATAAAGGATTTGAACCATCAGGTTCGCTTTTTGCGGCAACATTCAGAAATGCGCAATACTGTCCGGCAGTAACTTCATACTTCCCTATTTGAAAAGTACTACTGACCGAACCGAAAGGCGAATACCCAACTGGATAGTGCAGGTGGCTATCGTCAGAATTCCCAGGGTTGCCCACAGAAACAGTTTCGATGGTAATTTGCGCCCAACTACTAAGCACCACAAAAAGCAGCGCTAAAGTAAAAAGTAAAAATTTTTTCATTTTGATTTAATTTTAATTAATATTTGATTTAATTGTTTTATTCTTAATTCATTCTATCTATTCATTGGCTATAATTTTTAAATTTTTTAAAATAAAAGCCTTAAAAAAAGCTGCTATTTTTTGTTAATTTTAGTATATTAACAAAACTTCACTGCAAATATA
>CAIUKU010000126.1 GCA_903899825.1 uncultured Bacteroidales bacterium
ATATTTTTTATTTTATTTGGATTATAATATAAATAGAACTATATTTGCACATGTCAAAACCAATAATCTTTACAATACAGGAAAGCCTACCAGAGATAAAAATGCTCATGAAAAGCCATCAGCCTTTCTTAGCTCAGAGGTTAAGAGTGCTTCTTGAATGCAAGAAACACGAACAAACAGGAATATCAAAACGCAGTTTGTCTGAAAACACTGGCTATTGCCATAGTAGTGTACAAAAGTGGCGACAGTTGTATATCAGTGGCGGACTTACAGCACTACTGAGCCATAATAAAAATGGTTTTAAACCCTCTTCTTTTTCAGAATCTGAACATCAATTACTTAAGACAAAACTTCACGATACTCAGAATGGGTTGGTTGGGTATAAAGAGTTGCAACGGTGGATAGAAAGTGAGCTTAACAAGGTGGTTAAATACAAAACAGTATACTCATATGTGAGGTTAAACTTCGATACAAAAATTAAGGTAGCAAGAAAGAGCCATGTAAAGAAGGATGAGCAGGCCGTTGAGGCTTTTAAAAAAACTTCGGTCAAATCTGTTTCCAGGCAATAATCGATAAAGGTGCCAATTATCAATCTGTAAATCTTTATTTTCAAGATGAAAGCCGCTTCGGACTTTTTACCAGAAATGGCAAGTCTTTGACAGCAAAAGGGGTTAAGCCAGTTTGCACCGTCCAACAAGTATTTAAATCAACCTATCTTTTCGGAGCATTTTCCCCTATAACTGGGGATAGTTTTTTATTAGAACTCCCCAATTGTTGTGCTGAAACGTTTCAGATTTTTCTTAACGAACTTTCACTACAGAACCCAGACGAATTGAAGATAATGGTACTTGATAATGGTGCTTTTCACAAAGCACATGCATTGGTAATTCCAGACAATATTTTATTAATCTTCTTACCTGCCTATAGTCCGGAGTTGAATCCAGCTGAAAAAATGTGGCAGAGAATAAAACGAGATTTCACAAATAAATTTTTTAATACCCTTGATGAACTCAGTCTGTTTATCATGGAATCTGTAGGTACACTGAACAGACATTTAGTAAAATCCACATGTGGGTACAGCTATGTTTTTTCAAATACTTATTGGACTATTATATAATCAGATATGGTATTACGTATTGCTTGCACAAGGCCACCGCTGTTTTAAAGGTTTGTTTTGTAGTGTAAATTCTATAAGGTCGATCCTTCTTCGTAGCATAGTAATGTAAAATGATAAACTATAGAAAGCAAGAATCAATTTCTTTTCATATGTTTTATAACGCTATTTTAAACTACAGCCAAATAATATTAAAAGAAAAGGCCTGACAGATTATTGTTCAGGCCTTTTTTTAGAAAAAATTTGAATCAAATTCTATTTAATCTACAATTTTTTCTCCAGAAAATAATAAAGCACAAGACTTATACCACCCAGTAAAAATATCATTGCAAAATAGCCTTCCTGGTGCATACAGCCATAGTATTCAAACATTCTGCCAATTAATATACCTGCACCTATAGCAATAGAAAGCAAACCATATTTCAGGTTTAAAGCCTTATTCGGCAATTTGTTTTTGTCAAAATAATCGCCCTGCAATCCTCTTTCCATCAACGCCATGCGTTCTTTTTTGCGAATAACGAGATAAACAATCCCAAGAATCATTCCGAATACACTGATCGGACCAAAAATATCTCCCATTGTTTTAAATTTTAATTGTTTTCATTTATGACGCAGGCTGAAGTTTCGAGGTTACATAATTATAAGAAATTATAGCTGATGACAGAGAAATTATAAATCAGACATCAAAAATTTTAAATAATTATTTTGTATATCAATCACTTAACAACCAAAAAACTAATTTACAAACTTAATGAAGTTTTTTATTTTTACAAAACTTAATTCGTCAGTTTTGAATATTCAACCCGAAAATCATCTCTTTCAAACCCGAAAAAATAGGTTTCAACCAATATAATTTTATTCGCCTCAAGCATTTAGTAATTTTGTAACCATTATTCATAAATTAGCGTCATAATTCAAAATGACTTATAAGGACGATAACTTTTATCTGGAGCAAATCAGACAAGGCAACACCAATGCGTACGCTATGCTTATCAACAAGCACAAGACGATGGCATTTAATGTAGCCATGAGAATATGCCGCAACAGAGAAGATGCTGAAGAAGTGATACAGGATGCATTTTTAAAAGTTTATTATTCTATGAAGGATTTTGAAGGTAAATCAAAGTTTACGACATGGTTATTCCGTATCGTTTATAATCAGGCTATTTCGAAAATCCGTAAAAAAAACATCGATCAGAATACAATAGATGAAGAAATAATTGATAATTTTACAGCCGGAGAAATAAGTAATGGTTTGAATGAGCTGAAAGCCGAAGAACAGACTAAGTACATTAATCTGGCTCTGGCTAAACTACCTGAAGAAGACAGTGCTGTTGTTACTTTGTTTTACCTGAATGAGAGTTCTGTTGAAGAAGTGAGTGAAATTACCGGTTTAAGCGAAGCCAATGTTAAGGTAAAATTGCACCGCAGCCGTAAAAGATTGTATGATGAACTCAAACTTTTATTGAAAAATGACGTTAATACATTATTATGAATAACTTACAGGATAAAGATCCTTTTTTAACTCAGTTGTTGAAACAATCGACTGTTTATGAACCTTCTGCTGATTTTACCCAACGCATAATGGCTGGTATTCAGCATAACGAAATCATCATTATTGAAAAGACTTCTTTTTTTATTCGTAACAAATTTTGGCTATTCGCTGCATCCGTTTTTGTTTTATTAATAGTTTCATTTATCTTTTTCCCTTCATTTACCGGGCATTTACAAATCCAACCCTTGCTAAATTATTTCAATCCATATATCAATTTGTTTAAAGGTATTGCGAACCTATTAAAAACACATGCTATAATTCCTGTAATTATCTTTGCTTTAGCCGGATTGCTGATGATAGACAAATTACTTTCACATCTGTTTCATCCTAATGTTCAGCATACATAGAAGAATGATTACTAAACTGAGATTCTTTTTTTTCCTGATGATATTTCTTGCATTTACTGCATGCAAATCGAGTTCGAAAACACATAAAAATCCGGCTATTCATAAAAACAATCCAGATTTTTATGAAAATTATTCGAAAAAATTAGGCTATGAATTAGAAGGTTCTGAAGACAGAAAATTCCTGGAAAATGTAGTTGCTTGGATTGGAGTTCCTTATAAATACGGAGGTTGCACTAAAGAAGGAACTGATTGTTCCTGCTTCGTTAGTAGTATTTATAAAGACGTATTTGGAATTACACTTCCAAGAAAATCTGAAGATATACAACAACTTACAGTAAGCATTGATAAAGAAATATTAAAACAAGGCGATTTGATATTTTTTAAGATTACAGGTGAAAAAGTATCACATGTAGGAATTTATATCAGTAAAAAATATTTTATACATGCTACAACATCAAAAGGTGTTATAATAAACAGCTTAGATGAAAGGTATTACCAAAAATATTTTCATAAAGCAGGCAGACTGAAAGGATAATAATCAAATAACCATTCAACTATCAATGTCGTATAGTTAAGGGATTTTAACGCTGACAGGACCTTCGGACGCTGTCAGGTTAATTTGAATACCGATGCTTTCAGCGTCGATAGATCTGAAAGCACCAGGATCAAAACCACTAAACATACAACATTGATTAAATATTACAAATTATCAATAGTATTTGATTTCTTAATCAGTTTATTATCATCCTGAATAACACTAAATATCAATGAAATAACCGCAAATATCAAAAGCAAATGAATGTATACACCCGGATTAAATGCGAAGAATAAAATTGACCATAAAACACCCAAAACTATGGCAATTATGTAATAATGAATCGTTCTCATTTTTATCAGGTTTTAAGATATAAAAAACAGAGATAGAAAAGTTTACATAATTTTCTGCTAAACCATCCATTTTCCGGTAATCTATTTTATAGAATTGAGTCAAAAATTTTATGCAATTCTTCTTTGGTTTTACCAAGTTTAATCTGAAGTTTACCCAACATTTCATCTTTTTGGCCTTCTTCAAACATCAGATCATTGTCAGTTAATTCAGCAAATTTCTGTTTAAGCTTACCTTTTTGCTCATTCCAGTTTCCTTTTATTTCAGTTGTGTTCATGTTATGATTTTTAAAATTGTTTGTAAGTATTACAATACAAAGGTAAGCTACACAATGAATGAAAACTTACATAATTGGAGAATATAATTACATCATTCACACATATATAATTCCATTTTAAATTTAACAAGTTTGACAAAAAAAAGCCTTACAAAATGTAAGGCTCAAAATTATAAATTTATACAATAAATTAAACTAAACCAGTTTAACATTTACTGCATTTAATCCTTTTCTACCGTCTTCTAAATCAAAAGTTACTTCATCGTTTTCTTTGATGGTGTCTTTTAATCCGTTTGAATGTACAAAATACTCTTTTGTTGAATTTGCGTCTTTAATAAATCCAAATCCTTTAGATTCATTGAAAAATTTTACTGTTCCTGTGTTCATTATGTTTATTATTAATTCTGCAAATGTACACATTATTATTTACATAATGCATTTTATTTTCAATTAATTAAATATATGTTACATTTATCTTTTAAAAACATCAAAAAATAGAATAATTTGCATATATAAAATTTTAGTTTACCTTTACCAAATGAAATGTCCATTTTCTAAAGAACACCAAACGAAATGAATATATCATGGACATTCCATGGGCGAAACTTGAGTAAAATAATAAATTTGAATAATATAAATATAACAATTTCAGTAATTTAAGAAAATATAAACACATGAAAAAATCAATCATATATTTACTTTTTCTTCTGATACCTATTGTGAACAATGCCCGAATTGCAAATTACGATTCAAATCCTATGAATAATAATGAAGATATTTATTCAATTTTAAAATTAAATGAGAGTGGATTATCAAAAGAAATTTTTTTACTGGCAATCAAAGGTATGAATAAACTTTCCATCAGTGGAAAGTTAAAAAACCCCGGTATAGTGAGCATCGCTGATTATTCACAATCGAGTATGAATAAACGGCTGTATGTAATTGACTTAATAAACAAAAAAATATTGTTTAACACTTATGTAGCGCATGGGAGAAACACAGGTGATGAGTTTGCAAAACACTTTTCAAACGTTGAAGGCTCCTATAAAAGCAGTCTGGGCTTTTACATCACAGAAAACCCTGTTTTTGGAAGCCACACAGGGTATTCGCTTCTTATAAAAGGTGTTGAGAAAGGTTTTAACGACAATGCAGTTAAACGTGCAATTATAATCCACTCAGCTGATTATGCAACAGAAAAATTTATTAAAAAATACGGAAGACTAGGAAGAAGCTATGGTTGCCCTGTACTTCCCCCGGAATTGAACAAATCAATAATTGAAACCATTCAGGGAGGAAGTTGCCTGTTTATATACAATCCTGATCATGCTTATCTTTGCAAATCATTGTTACTTAATTAGACCATACACATCTTCCTGAAAGACAACATTATTGCCATTAATTGTCAACGGTAAATAAATAATGAAACATGGTATTTTGTGGTCTAATTTTATGGTATTTGATGCTGTATTTTTCTTACCGTTTTTTAATTCCTTTATATCTATCTTGCCTTTGAGTAATGCATCGGCAAGTTCAAAAGGTTTTTCGAGTCGAATACAACCATGACTTAAAAATCTGTTTTCTTTGGCGAAAGCAGCCTGCCAGCTGGTAGCATGTAAAAATATGCTGAAAGGATTTTGTAAATCAAATTTCAATACCCCTAATGCGTTATCGGAACCTGTTGATTGGCGAAAATAATATGGAAAATTTTTTTCATTGAATGATTCCCAATTCAACTCAGATTCATCAACTGCATTAGATTTAGCATCCACCACTTCAAAATTGTGTTGTTCTAAATAATTCTCATTTTGCTGTACCTTGGGTAAAATCTCATTTACTGCAATTGAAAAAGGCACACTCCAACTTGGAAAGCAAACTATCGCTGTAATATTAGATGCAATGGTAGGTGTAGGTGTTTTTTTCTTTCCGACTATTGTACGCATCTTTAACAATAATGAATCATTTCTGTAATACTCAGCTTCAGCAAATGGAATATTTACAGTAATGTATTCATCTTGATGAAAAAATGTCAGAAATCTCCTGTAATTCATGGCAAGAAGGACAGTTTTATATTTTAGCGTATCTTTTTCAGTAATAGAATCATTCAGATATTTTTTCAAAACCAGGTAATCATGATCTTTACACTCAAGCTTTGAAACAATTTTTGAAACAGCTCCCCTTTTTCTGAACTTCATCAACTGATACATATAAACAGTATCCCTATTAATACTAATCTCATCATAATCAAAAGCTAAATATCCCTGTTGTAAATCTTTTATAAAATCCAAAACCATTGCTGTTATCAGTCTGTCAGTTTGAGCAATAAATAAACTATCTATAGAAAAATTATCATAGAATGCAGTTCGAATTTGATTAATTACAGGCTTATTAGACCTCAAACCCATATGATCTGCAGACTCAATTATTGTAAGCCAGTCGAACGCTCTTTTCATGTTTTTGGCAGATGAAAGCCAAAAAAGCTGCTGATGATTGACTGTATAAAATTTTTGGACTAAAGTATCATGCAATAGTTGAGGTTGTTGTGCAAAATTATTGGATAACATACAACTTACCAATAAAAATGACAACACTATCTTTTTTTTTATTGCAAAAATTATAATGTTTGTATTTTTAAACATAAAAATCAGAAATATAGATTTTTAATTTTATGATATATGATAAAAGAATAAGCTAGCCTATCAAGGCTTTTATTTTCCCGGTTTTTCAAAATTGAGTTTTCAAAAAAGTTATGGAAACAAAGGTAGGTTCAGATTCACCCAAAAGAATTATATAATTTCAATAAAAAATTACATCATTCACATGTTTATTTTACATTGAAACAAGATATAATAATAATTATCAGTGCTTTCCGCTTTTCATTAAAGTTGATTCTTTATCTTGCTGTTTACTTTGTTTTTCTTTTAGTCTAAGATAAATTTTTGCTTCAGCCGGTGTTCCCAGTAATATTGCAAGCCACCGTGTTTTTTCATTCTGTTCCAGTATAATTTTTAAGGTCAATGTGATAGGTATACAGAGGAACATGCCAACAGTGCCTAATATAAATCCCCAAAAAAGAAGTGAGAGAAATACAACCATTGCCGACAAGCCTAATCCCTTTCCCATAATCCGGGGTTCTATAAAGTTACCCAGTATATTGTTGACCAGCAGAAAAGAAACCTGAGTCCATATAGCAGCACCTATACCAAGCTGTACCAATGCAAATAAAACCGTCGGTATTGCAGCAATAATAGATCCTATATTCGGGATATAATTTAACAATGCTGCAATTAATGCCCACAGCAACGGATAATCTACTCCAATAATTAACAATGCAATATAGATCAGAATTCCTGTTAATAAACACAATAGCGTTTTTATCCAAAGATATTGACGAATGTTATCAATAATTGTTGTAAAATATGTAATCGATTCATTTCTGCTCAAAATTGCCTTTGCTTTAACTGAAAAACTACCAAACTCCATTAATATAAATAAAAGAATGAGGAAAACGAGGAAAGTATTTCCCAATAAGCTGAATAATTCATTGAGGACACTTGAAGTAAATTCCAGAATTTTAACAGGTTGGATAATATTTGAAAAAAGGTCTTTTGGTATCCTAAAACCCTTTTCGTTTAAAAACTGGATAAATGTGTTGATAATTTCTGAAAGAGTTGTTTCATATTCCTTAACATTGTTTGAAAAAGAAGATAAAGTTCCGCCAATAAGGAAAGTAAATCCTGAAAAAATAAAAATCAAACCAAAAATTACAATTATAATTGCTAGCCATTTCGGTATTCTCTTTTTTACCAGCCATGAAATGGGTTGTGCACAAATAATACTAATAAAAAGTGCGAGAAGAAAAGGATTGATAATCGCTTTTGCATAACTTGCCCCTGCAAAAATAATTATTAATGCAGCAAACTTAATTATTGGTGACACTTCATTGAATCCACTTATTTTGTTTGTCATTTCTGAAAATTTTAGCACTTAAATAAATGATTTATAAATATATATAATTAAACCGATTTGCTTTTCTGAAATTGTACTATATATTAGATTTAAAATGGATATCCTATAGCAACATTCAGCATCAGGTTTTCGTTTCTCCACGAAGCATTTGCCATATTAATTTTATCGATTACCCAATTATTATTTTCTTCCAGCCAGGGTTTTCTTAAGGGTATTGCGAAATCAAATCTCAAAATAAAAAATGAAACATCAATCCTGAGTCCTATACCTGCCCCAACAGCAATTTCATTATAGAAGCGGTTGAACATGAATGAACTTCGGTTAATTAATGTATTTGATGTAATCAACCAAACATTTCCTGCATCAGCAAATAAAGCTCCCTTTAAAAAACGGTAAATCGTAAACCGGTACTCAGCATTCATTTCCAGTTTTATATCCCCACCTAATTGCAAAAATCCTATAGTATCCAGGTTCTGATTATAAGAACCAGGGCCCAGTGAATTAATACGAAAAGCACGGATACTGTTGGG
>CAIUKU010000127.1 GCA_903899825.1 uncultured Bacteroidales bacterium
GGTTAATGTTGGTCAATTTTATCTTACTTTGCTTTTAAAAAAAATTTTACATGCCACAAAGGCAGTAAGACACTAAGAATCAATTATTATATTTATACAATATTTTCTAATTTAATATAATTTCTTTGTGACTTTGTGGCTTAGTGGCTAATTATATGAACTTAGTATTGCCAAAATAAGCATCCCCAGGGGAGATGGCTCGTTACAAGGAATCGTTTAATTTTTATCCATATTTATTAATATATGCATCCAGTTTCCCGGCCAGAAAATAGGGCAAGTTTAACAGCGTAAATGATTTACCACTTTTGGTTTGTAATTTGTCAATCTGAAATGCTGAGGCATATAAGCGAATGGCAAATTTTTCTTCTGACATCTCCATAAATTGTTGCAAAGATCTTAGTTTACCGGTCTTACCTGATTTTACCTCAACAGCTATCCCGGAATTATCTTTCACGTATAAAAAATCTAATTCTGATGATGTTCCTTCTTTTTCTCTGACCCAAAAAATTAAATGCTGTAATAAATTATCATTATTAGCAATAATTTCCTGACCAACCATATGTTCAATTATTCGTCCATTATAAACCTCATTTAGATCATGGGAGGCAAATACTTCTTTCTGTACTCCTGCAAAAAAATTCAAAATACCTGTATCTAAAACTTGTAGACGTGGTGACTTTTTTACATCAGGTGAGAATGGCATTTTAGTTTGTATGGTAGGATAGACCAAATGTAGTAATTTAGCTTTTTCCAATGCCCTCAACGCTTCACCTACTTCGCGTGAACCGTAGGCAGAAGCTCCAAACCCATTGAATTTAATTCTTGATCCGGCCTCCCTCAATGATGTTTGAATTACATGTCTGATTATTTGTAACTGGGTGTGATTACGGGCATATTTTTCAACATCATCCATATAAGACAATAACAAAGATTCAAATATTGGTTTTAATAAAACCAGATCACGTTTTTCCACATATCTTTTCACCACCTCAGGCATGCCACCAATTAAAGTATATGTATGAAATAATTGAAGCAGTTTGCTATGTGCAAATCCTGCCAGAGGGATCGCATGATATTGTTCAAGTGCCTGCACCTCTCCACAAGCCATTAAAAATTCTTCAAATGAAAATGGATGCATCAATTTATATTCGACACGCCCTACAGGAAATTTATTTTCATTATCCATCACCGCCTCAAGCAAAGAACCGGCTGCTATCAAATAATACTGAGGAAATTCTTCATGAAAATAACGCAGGGACGAAATTGCTTCAGCAACTTCCTGAATTTCATCAATAAATATCAACGTATCGGTATTTTGCTTCACTTTGTCTTTCATAAAAAACAAAGTATCTACTATTTCCTGTATCGATTTTTTATGTTGAAAAATAGCTTTATCCTCATTTTTTTCTAAGTTCAAATAAATATATTGCTTAAAATTAGACGCGAACTGATTAATAACAGTAGTTTTTCCTACTTGTCGGGCTCCCCTTAGAATAAGAGGCTTCCTATATGGAGATCTTTTCCAGTCCAACAAACTATTTATAATCTTTCTTTCAAACATTTTAATAAATATAATTATTTGCAAATATA
>CAIUKU010000128.1 GCA_903899825.1 uncultured Bacteroidales bacterium
AAAAGACTGAAAAGAAAAAAACAAATAAAATACAGAAAAACTCAGAAAAGAAGACAGACAAAAAACCAATAAAAAATTAAGGCATTGAAAAAACTATCAGAACTTTTAAATAATGCAGGTGTTGTTCAAATTATTGGCGACGAAAATCTTATTATCAACAATATAAGTTTCGATTCCCGTAAAATCGAAACCGATAGTCTTTTTATTGCTATAAAAGGGACTCAATCTGATGGTCATCAATACATTTCACAAACAACAGAAAAAGGAGCTATTGCTATTGTTTGTGAAGAATTGCCTGAAAAGCTCACAAAAAACACTACCTATATCAAAGTTGAAAATAGCAGTTATGCTTTAGGTGAAATCGCGGCTGCTTTTTATGATCGGCCATCCGAAATGCTTAAATTAGTGGGAATTACAGGGACCAATGGCAAAACCACTTCTGTTACTTTGCTTTTTAATTTATTCAGAGCATTGGGATATAATGTAGGTTTACTTTCAACGATAAGTAATCGTATTAATGATACAGAAATTGCTTCCACGCATACTACCCCGGACGCAATTCAGTTAAACGCTTTACTGAAGCAAATGGTTGATTTGGGTTGTAGTCATTGTTTTATTGAAGCAAGTTCTCACTCTATAATTCAAAATCGTATAGCCGGGCTTCATTTTTCCGGTGCTATTTTTAGCAATATAACACACGATCATTTGGATTTCCATAAAACTTTTGCAGCATATATAAAAGCAAAAAAACTCTTTTTCGATCATCTTCCAAAAGAAGCCTTTGCTTTAACAAATGTTGATGATAAGAATGGCAAAGTGATGATTCAAAATACAAAAGCCTCAAAATACACTTATAGTCTGCAAACGATGGCCGATTTTAAATGCCGTATTATCGAAAATGAACTAAATGGCTTGTTTTTGAATATTGACGGTATAGAAATATCTACAAGATTGGTTGGCAGTTTTAATGCCTACAATATTTTAGCAGTATATGCAGCAGCCATTCTTTTAGGAGAGGATAAAATTGAGGTGTTGAAACATCTCAGCAATCTCAATGCTGCTGAAGGCAGATTTGAATATCTTAAATCAAAAAACAATGTAACTGCTATTGTTGATTATGCACATACTCCGGATGCTTTAATAAATGTACTAAAGACAATTGAAGCCATTCGTACTAAAAACGAACAATTAATAACTGTGGTAGGTGCAGGAGGAAACAGAGATGCCCAAAAGCGACCCATTATGGCAAAAATTGCCAGTGAAATGAGTGATATGCTTATCCTTACATCAGATAATCCCCGGGATGAAAATCCTGAAGAGATTCTTCAACAAATGGAAGCTGGTATTGACATTATTCAGAAACGCAAAGTAATTACAATAATTAACCGGAAAGAAGCAATAAAAACAGCCTGCGCAATGGCAAAACCAGGCGATATAATTCTGGTAGCCGGTAAAGGACATGAAAAATACCAGGAAATAAAAGGAATTAAACATCATTTTGACGACAAAGAAATATTAACTGAATTTTTATAACCAATTGATATGCTGTATTATTTATTTACATACTTACAAAAAGCTTTTGATTTCCCCGGCGCCGGAGTATTTCAGTATATATCGTTCAGGGCAGCAATGGCTGTAATTACATCATTAATTATTTCATTAATTTTTGGTAAAAGTTTGATACGTTATCTTACTAAAAAACAAGTAGGTGAAACTGTAAGAGATTTAGGATTAGATGGTCAAAAAGAAAAACAAGGGACGCCAACTATGGGAGGACTTATAATTTTAAGTTCGATTTTAATTCCAACTTTACTATTTTCCAAATTGGATAATATTTATGTGATATTAATGATTATTTCTACAATTTGGCTAGGTGTTATTGGATTTTTGGACGATTATATTAAAGTTTTCAAAAAAGATAAAAAAGGACTTGCCGGAAAATTTAAGGTATTGGGCCAAATTACACTGGGTCTGATAATAGGATTTACCATGTATTTTCATGAAGGAATTGTAATCCGTGAAAAAGTTCAGGACAGCCAGTTTGTAAAATCACATAATATTTTAAATGCAGCCAATTATGAAAAAGCAAAGGAAGTTTTTGCCAAAGAAGCTGTTAAGTCAACAAAAACAACAATCCCTTTCTTCAAAAACAACGAACTGGATTATTCTGTCTTGATTTCCTGGACAGGGGAAAACTATAAAAAATGGGCCTGGCTCATTTTCATACCTATTGTAATTTTAATTATCACTGCTGTATCAAATGGAGCTAACCTTACCGATGGCATTGATGGTCTTGCTACCAGTACTTCAGCAATTATAGGTGCTACATTGGGAATTCTGGCCTGGATTTCAGGTAACATCATTTTTGCCAATTATCTTAATATAATGTACATCCCAAACATTGGAGAGCTGGCTATTTTTATAAGTGCATTTGTAGGTGCTACCATAGGGTTTTTATGGTACAATACTTATCCTGCACAGGTATTTATGGGCGATACCGGAAGTTTGGCAATAGGTGGCATTATAGCTGTTCTGGCAATATTAATTCGCAAAGAATTATTAATACCAATTTTATGTGGAATTTTTGTAGTTGAAAATCTATCGGTAGTGATGCAGGTTAGCTATTTTAAATACACGAAAAAAAGATATGGTGAAGGCAGAAGAATATTCAGGATGTCACCTTTACATCATCATTTTCAAAAACTGGGATATCCTGAACCTAAAATTGTTGTGCGATTTGTAATTGTTGGTGTAATGTTAGCTGTTGTTACCATCGTTACATTGAAATTAAGATAGAATGCAGAAAAAAAAAATCATTGTACTTGGTGCAGGCGAAAGTGGTGTCGGAGCTGCTATGCTTGCAAAGAAAAAAGGCTTTGATGTTTTTGTTTCGGATTTTGCAAAGATTAAAGAAAAATACAAGAAAGTTCTTTTACAGTTTGAAATAGATTTTGAAGAAGGAAAACACACTGAATCGCTTATTTTACAAGCTGACGAGGTTATTAAAAGTCCCGGTATTCCAGATAAAGTCGCAATAATTAAAGCGATTGAAAACAAGAACATACCGATTATTGATGAGCTTGAATTTGCAGCCCGATATACAAATGCTACAAAAATCTGTATTACAGGGAGTAATGGAAAAACCACTACAACACTTTTAACCTATCATATTTTAAAAAATGCAGGTTTCAATGTAGGATTAGGCGGTAATGTAGGACAAAGTTTTGCACTTCAGGTTGCTGAAAACGATTTTGATTACTATGT
This sequence comes from uncultured Bacteroidales bacterium, assembly GCA_903899825.1. Lineage (GTDB taxonomy): Bacteria > Bacteroidota > Bacteroidia > Bacteroidales > JACABE01 > JACABE01. The sequence goes on from CAIUKU010000128.1 coordinate 3,265, forward strand.
ATTGGAAATTAGTAGCTTTCAGTTGGATCGCATGTATGATTTTAAGGCAGAAATAGCTATACTAACCAATATTACACCAGATCATTTGGACAGGTATAATTATCAGTTTGAAAATTATATTCATTCAAAATTCAGAATATTACAAAATCAAACAGCCGAAGATGCATTTATTTTTTGTGCTGATGATGAAGAAACCATAAAATACATGGATAATCATCAAATTACAGCAAATAAATTTCCGTTTTCAACGCTCAAAACTATTTCAGGCAATGGAGCATTTTTAAAAAACAAACAAATTATACTCACTATACATACAAAAAAAATACTTATGGAACTAGAAACATTGGCACTGCAAGGACGTCATAATATTTATAACTCAATGGCAGCAAGTGTTGCTGCAAGAATCCTTGATGTTCGAAAGACTATTATTAAAAATAGCTTATCAAGTATGGAGAATATTGAACACCGACTTGAATGTATTGCAAAAGTTCATGGTATTGAATTTATTAACGATTCAAAAGCAACCAATGTTAATTCTACGTGGTATGCATTAGAATGCATGACCAAACCTATTGTATGGATAGTGGGTGGTCAAGATAAAGGAAACGATTATAGTACACTAAAACAATTGGTTAAATCTAAAGTTAAAGCAATTGTTTGCCTTGGAATTGATAATTCTAAAATAATACATGAATTTTCAGCCATAGTACCTATTATTATTGAAACAAGATCAGCAAAAGAAGCAGTAGATAATGCCTATTATTTAGCTGAATCTGAAGATGTAGTATTACTATCTCCTTGTTGTTCGAGTTTTGATTTGTTCGAAAATTTTGAAGACAGAGGAAAACAATTTAAAAATGCAGTCAACGAATTATAATTCATTGTTATTGTAATAAAACAAATGGGAAATATATTGAAAAATATCAGAGGTGATAAAGTTATCTGGATAGTAGTGATCATATTATCAATTTTCTCTTTATTGTCGGTTTACAGTTCAACCGGTACTTTAGCCTATAAATATCAACAAGGAAATACAGAGTATTATATGTTTAAGCATTTTGGTATCCTTGTATTCGGATTTTTTCTGATGTATTTAACCCATATGGTTAAGTATACCTATTATTCGAGAATTTCTCAAATTGCTATTATTATTGCTATTCCACTGCTGCTTTTTACAATGGCAACCGGAACCAATATCAATGAGGCAAATCGATGGCTTACACTCCCCATTGTAAACCTTACTTTTCAAACATCAGACTTTGCAAAAATAGCTTTGATAATGTTTATTGCCCGTTTATTAGCTATTAAACAGGATAAGATTAAAGAATTTAAATCCGCTTTTTTACCAATCATATTAATTGTTTCATTGGTCTGTATCCTTATTCTGCCTGCCAATTTTTCTACAGCTGCCATTTTATTTGCTACTTCAGTAATTTTAATGTTTATCGGAAGAATTAATCTGAAATATATATTTTCACTCATTGGGCTTGGAATTGTAGGTGTCGTATTATTTTTAATGCTCATTTATAATTATCCTCAGGTAGGGCGTTTTGGTACCTGGAAAAATCGTATTGAAAATTTCAGAAATGGAGAAGGTGAAGCTAACTATCAGGCTGATCAGGCCAAGATTGCCATTGCAAGTGGACAGATAATCGGAAAATTTCCCGGCAATAGTACACAAAGAAATTTTCTTCCTCACCCCTATTCCGATTTTATCTATGCCATTATTATAGAAGAATATGGCTTTTTGGGAGGATTGTTTATATTATTATTATACCTGATATTGCTCTACAGAGGGATGCGGATTGCATCCCGAAGTCCGGGAAGCTTTGCAGCATTTTTAACCATTGGCGTATGTTTAATACTTGTTTTTCAAGCTGTTATAAATATGGCTGTAGCTGTTGGAATATTCCCGGTAACCGGTCAACCCTTGCCTTTGGTAAGTATGGGTGGAACCTCAATCTGGTTTACAAGTATCGCTATTGGAATTATGTTAAGTGTAAGTGCAGAAACAGAACAGGAAGAAACTGAAGAACCCCAAAAAGTAAATATTATTAGCAAGAATGTTGAACCAAAGGTAAATCCAATAACAAATTAAAAATGATATTATGAAGGTAATCATCAGTGGAGGAGGCACAGGCGGACATATTTATCCTGCAATTGCAATTGCAAATGCTTTAAAAAATAAAATCATTGATATCGACATTTTATTTATCGGAGCTAAAGACAGAATGGAAATGGAAAAAGTTCCATCTGCAGGATATAAAATCAAAGGTTTGTGGATTAGCGGATTACAAAGGAGGTTAACAATTAAAAACTTATTGTTTCCGCTGAAAGTAATTTCTAGCTTATTTCAGGCCAGAAATATTATAGATGAATTCAAACCTGATATCGTAATTGGTGTTGGAGGATATGCAAGCGGACCAACACTGAGGGCAGCAACTTATAAAGGAGTTCCTACCCTGATTCAGGAACAAAATTCTTTTCCGGGAATTACAAATAAAATGCTAGCATCAAAAGTGAATAAAATATGTGTGGCTTATGAAGGGATGGAAAAATTTTTTCCTAAAAGTAAAATCATTCTTACCGGAAATCCTGTCCGTCAGAATATTGTTGATATGAAAATTGAAAGGAAACAAGCAGCAGCATTTTTTGGACTCGATTCCGAAAAAAAAACGGTTTTAGTGATAGGTGGCAGTTTAGGAGCAAGAACAATTAATGAAAGCATACAGGAAATAATTCCGGATTTCATTAACGCTGAAACACAATTAATCTGGCAAACTGGAAAATACTATTTCTCAACTGCTGAAACAACAAGCTATCAATTTGATACTAAAGGTATCAAAGTACTTGAATTTATAAATCAAATGGATTATGCTTATGCGGCTGCAGATGTAATTGTTTCACGTGCAGGAGCTATTGCTATTTCAGAATTATGTATAGTTGGAAAACCAGTAATTCTGATTCCTTCGCCAAATGTAGCAGAGGATCACCAAACCAAGAACGCAATGGCTTTGGTCAATAAGAATGCCGGTATTTTGGTTAAGGATATTGATGCAAGAAGTTATCTGAAGGAATCATTGTTTAAACTATTGTCAAATAATGATTTGCAATATGATTTGTCTTTAAACATTAAAAAACTGGCTTATGCTGATGCTGCAGAAAAAATTGCAGATGTAGCTATTTCATTGGCAGAGAGTAGTTAATGGTTATTGGTTATTAGGTTATTAAGTTAATGAGTTACTTTAATTACTCTAAGTACTCTAAGTACTCATAAGTATTATAAGTACTCTAAAAAGATACTACAGAAAAACAAAACTATGAAAATTGGAAAGTTGAATATTATTTACTTCTTAGGTATCGGTGGCATTGGTATGAGTGCTCTGGCAAGATATTATCATGCCAAAGGTTATGAGATACATGGATACGATAAAACTCAAACACCATTGACTTCACAGTTATTGGAAGAAGGAATGCATATTCACTTCGAGGAAAACATTCATAAAATTCCGGAAAACATAGAATTTATTGTATATACACCTGCAATTCCAGCAGAACATAAGGAGCTCATTTATTTCAAACAAAATAATTTTACAATTTACAAACGTTCGCAGGTATTGGGTTTAATAACAAAAGATGCCAAAGGAATAGGCATAGCCGGGACTCATGGGAAAACGACCATTTCAACAATGACTGCCCATTTACTAAAACAATCACATATTGATTGCAGTGCATTCCTGGGAGGCATCTCTAAGAATTATAAAAGTAATTTATTATTGTCCGATAAAAGTGATTATGTAGTAATTGAAGCAGATGAATTTGACCGCTCTTTCCTTCAGTTACACCCGTATATAGCAGTGATAAGTTCAATAGATGCAGATCATCTGGATATTTATGGCGACAAAAATCAATTAAAATTATCTTTTGAATCATATATTTCTCAAATTCAGAAAGGTGGAAAGCTGATTGTTAAACAGGGATTAGGATTGAAATTACCGGATCATACCGAAGTTTATACCTATTCACTAAATGGAGAATCTGATTTTTATGCAACTGACATTCAGATATTAAATGGGTATTATTATTTTAACTTGGTTTATCCCAATGGTGTTTTCAGCGCAATTAAAATGGGATATCCGGGTTTACATAACATTGAAAATGCGATTGCGGCTATTTCAATAGCTATTTTATCAGGTGTAAACGAAGACGAAATTCGCAGTGCAATGGCAGACTTTGAAGGTGTAAACCGGAGATTTGATATAAGAATAAGAACCGAAAATTTAGTATATATTGATGACTATGCTCATCATCCTGAGGAACTGAAAGCTTGTATAAATTCAGTTCGCAGTTTATTCAAGGGCAAGAAAATATGCGGGATTTTCCAGCCTCATTTATTCAGTCGTACCAGAGATTTTGCAGATGAATTTGCTAAAAGTCTTGAATTGCTGGATGAAGTAGTCTTGCTTGATATTTACCCTGCGCGGGAATTGCCCATACCGGGAATTAGTTCACAAATTTTACTGGATAAAATAAATCTAAAGAATAAGTTTCTAATACAGAAATCTGAAGTACTTGGCTTTCTCGAATTAAGAAAACCGGAAGTCCTGTTAACATTAGGTGCCGGTGATATTGACCAATTAGTTGAACCTATTGAAAATATGTTAGCAAAATGAAAAAAATTATTATAATATTGGTCTGGATAATTTTAGCTGTAGGCTTAATTGTTGGTTTAGTCTTTTCAGGAATATTTCATCAGAAAAGAATATGCAAAGCCGTTGAGATTAATATTAATTATGCCGGCGCTGATTCTTTTTTTACAGTTGAAGATATCAACGCTTTTCTGATTCAGAACAATGATTCAATTAAAGGAAAAGAAATTGATAATATTAATGAAAACCTGATAGAAAATATTATCAAAGAAAACCCATATATAATTGATGCTGATGTTTATACTACAATGGATGGTATAGTGAAAATAAACATAACACAACGAAAACCAATCGTTAGAATTATCAATAAGTCAAACCAGGCATTTTATATTGATAATTTAGGGGTAAAAATGCCTATTAATACTAAATATCCGGCAAATGTAGTAATTGCAACAGGAAATATAAATGCTCTTTATTCACTCTTTTCTCCTGCTGATTTAAATCAAAGAAGCGACACCCTGAACCTGATACAAGATTCTATTCTCTATGGTATCTATAAAGTTGCAAACTATATCAATAAGAATAATTTTTTTAAAGCACAGATAGAACAAATTTATGTTAATGAATACGCAGAAATTGAATTAATTCCTAAATTGGGCGAACAAATTATTATCTTTGGCAAAGCAGAAAACATTGAAGAAAAATTTAATAAGTTACTGATAATCTACAAAGAAGCGTTTAATAAATTAGGGTGGGACAAATACAGATTCATAAATCTCACTTACGAAAATCAGGTAGTTTGTACAAAGAATAATTTGAAATAAGATCCTGAAATTTATAATCTACAACAAAACAATTTAATATATGAGTCAAAGTGAAATTATAGTCGGCTTAGACATTGGTACAACCAAAATAGCTGTAATCATTGGCAGAAAAGACAGCCATGGAAAAATTGAAATATTGGGTTCAGGTAAAACCGATTCAATAGGAGTCCTTAGAGGATCAGTCATTAATATTGAAAAAACAGCTGAATCAATTTTATCGGCTGTTCAGGAAGCAAGTACAGCTTCAGGTGTTGAAGTAGGTGAAGTGTATGTAGGTATTGCCGGTCAACATATTAAAAGTTTGCAGCAGAGGGGTAATATTATGCGTAATTCAGTTGAAGAAGAAATTTCGCAAAAAGACATTGATTTGCTGATAGAAAATATGCATAAATTAGTAATGAAACCCGGTGAAGAGATTATAGATGTAATCCCTCAGGAATTTATTATTGACAATGAACCAGGTATCAAACAACCAATAGGTATTTCAGGTATTTGTCTTGAGGCTAATTTTCATATTATCACCGGCCAGATAGCATCCATCAAAAACATTATCAGAAGTGTAAAAAAAGCCAATCTTGAAATTAAAGATCTGATACTGGAACCACTGGCATCCGCTGAGGCTGTTTTAGAAGAGAGAGAAAAAGAAGCAGGCGTAGTATTGGTAGATATTGGTGGAGGTACAACTGATGTCGCAATATTTCAGGATGGCATCATACGCCATACAGCGGTAATACCCTTGGGTGGGAATATTATTACTGAAGATGTAAAAGAAGGATGCTCTATAATTAAAAGTCAGGCAGAAGCCTTGAAAATAAAATTTGGATCAGCATTAGCCAGCGAAAATAAAGAAGATGAAATTGTTGCAATCCCAGGTTTAAGAGGACGACAACCGAAAGAAATTTCACTTCGCAACCTGGCCAACATAATACAGGCACGGATGGAAGAAATTCTTGAACATGTGATGTATGAGATAAAGAGCTCAGGTTATGAAAAAAAATTAATAGCAGGTATTGTATTAACAGGTGGTGGAGCAATGTTGAAACACATTTCTCAGCTTTCGGAATTTATGACCGGAATTGATACACGTATCGGTTATCCAAATGAACATTTATCAGCCAATTCGCCGGAAGCACTTGCTCATCCTATCTTTTCGACCGGTGTTGGTCTTGTAATCAAAGGATTGGAAAGAAATGAAAAACAGGGTATTAAAGAAGTAAAGGATAAAAAAAAGGTAAAAATACCGAAACAGGAAACTAATTTCAGGTTTTTTGATAAATTCAAAGATTTCTTGAATGACGGCGTAAAGTAATTAACAATGCATTGTTAAATAATAAATATTTTATATAGTT
>CAIUKU010000129.1 GCA_903899825.1 uncultured Bacteroidales bacterium
GATTGAGTTCTCTAACAAAAAACTCTTTAAATCCTACCTACTTGTGGCAGGTATATAAATGCCAGAATATCAAAGGAATTTTAATTGAAAAAACGATAGTTTATTCCATTAAATATCAATTAGATATCCTATGTTATTTATTTGGTTGGCATGCTATCATTATTGAAGCCAAATATGATATTGCTCATTAAAAAGGTTTTTGTATCTTTGCAAACATTTGTACAAAAAAAAACGTTTACAATTTTAATATACTTAAACTATGATTGATAGCACTATACTGGTAACAGGAGGCGCAGGTTTTATAGGTTCTAATCTCACTGAAGCACTTTTAAATTTAGGCTATAATGTTGTTTGTTTGGATAATTTTTCAACCGGACACAGAAAGAATATTGAACCATTTCTTACTTACAATAACTACAAACTGATTGAAGGGGATATTAGAAACTTTGACGATTGCAAAAAAGCAGTCGAAAATGTAGATTATGTTTTTCATGAAGCTGCTTTAGGTTCTGTTCCACGTTCTATAAACGATCCAATAACAAGTAACGACGTAAATGTTTCAGGATTTCTGAATATGCTCGTTGCAGCACGTGATGCCAAAGTAAAGAGGTTTATTTATGCTGCCAGTTCATCAACTTATGGTGATTCTGCATCTCTTCCTAAGGTAGAAGATGTAATAGGGAAACCACTTTCACCTTATGCAATTACAAAATATGTGAATGAATTATATGCCGATGTATTTTCCAAAACATATAACATGGAATGTATTGGCCTACGATATTTTAATGTGTTCGGTCGCCGACAAGATCCACACGGTGCTTATGCTGCTGTAATACCTTTGTTTGTAAAGAAATTGATGGCAAAGGAATCTCCGGTTATTAATGGTGATGGTGAATATTCACGCGATTTTACATATATCGACAATGTAATTCATATAAATCTTTGTGCATTGAAAACTAATAACCCATTGGCAATAAACACTGTTTATAATACTGCTTATGGTGAACGAAATACATTGAATCAATTGGTTGGTTATCTTAAAACTTTCTTATCTGACATCGATCCGCAAATTAAAGATGTGGAAATAAAATATGGACCCAATCGTTTGGGTGATATACCACATTCGTTGGCTTCGGTTGATAAAGCAAAAGAATTATTGGGATACAATCCTCAGTTTTCGTTGAAAGATGGATTGAAAGAAGCTGTTAATTGGTACTGGAAAAACTTATGATAAATAAAAACTGCCCCAAGCCCCTAAAGGGGATGTAAAGACGCAGTAAGTTATAAAAGAGGAAAATGGAAAATCGCGAAGAGAAAAAAAATACAGAAATGCAGTAAATCAAAACTAACTTCACATCCCCTTTAGGGGCTTGGGGCGGTAAAAATAAAATGCAGCAAAACAAAACTAACTTCCCATCTCCGTCAGCTGATGGACTTGGGGCAGAAAGAATTGATATTTGAAAATTAAACAACTACAAATTTCTATTTAGAACAATGAAAGATATAAAAATCGCCGTGATAGGTTTAGGTTATGTGGGATTACCCTTGGCACGATTGTTTTCAACCAAATACAAAACAATTGGTTTTGATGTGAACAAATCGCGTGTAGAGGCGTTGATGAATGGGCATGATGCAACATTAGAAGTGGAAGATGATTTACTAAAAAATGCAATCGCGAATGGTTTTCTTTGTTCTACAAATATTGATGATATTAAAGATTGTAACTTTTATGTTGTAACAGTTCCAACACCTGTTGATGCAAACAATAATCCCGATTTGACACCGCTTTACAAAGCGAGTGAAACTGTAGGAAAAGTAATTTCGAATGGCGATATTGTTGTTTACGAGTCAACTGTATATCCGGGTGTGACCGAAGATGAGTGTTTACCAGTTGTTGAAAGGGTATCGGGATTAATATTTAACGTTGATTTTTTTGCAGGTTATAGTCCTGAAAGAATAAACCCCGGAGATAAGCTGCATACAGTTGAAAAAATAAAAAAGGTGACATCCGGTTCCACTCCCGAAATAGGAGTATTGGTAAACGATGTTTATTCTTCGGTGATAACAGCCGGAACGCATTTAGCTCCAAGTATGAAAGTAGCTGAAGCTGCAAAAGTGATAGAGAATTCACAGCGTGATATAAATATTGCATTTGTAAATGAACTTTCAAAAATATTTAACAGAATGGGTATTGATACCCACGAAGTGTTAGAAGCCGCAGGAACAAAATGGAACTTTTTACCATTTAAGCCGGGATTAGTAGGTGGTCATTGTATTGGCGTAGATCCATATTATTTGGCGCAATGTGCACAAAGATATGGTTATAATCCCGAAATAATTCTCGCAGGTCGCCGCATGAATGATGGAATTGGAGAATACGTGGCCAATCAGGTTATAAAATTAATGCTTAAAAAAGGAATTCAGGTTGTCAACTCAGAAGTTTTAGTGCTGGGATTTACTTTTAAAGAAAACTGCCCGGATGTAAGAAATACCAAAGTAGTCGACATTGTAAAGGCATTGAAAGAATATAATATAAACATCACCATTTACGATCCATGGGCTAAAGCACAGGATGTAATGCACGAATATGGTCTAAAGGTAATCAACGAAATGCCTGTAAATAAATACGATGCTACCATTTTAGCAGTTGCTCACAATGAATTTGCAGGATTGGATATTATTTCATTACTCAATAAACTTCACGTTATATACGATGTAAAAGGGTTTTTGAATAAAGAATTGGTGGATGAAAGATTGTAAAAATCAAATTCTTTAAAGTAGTTATTAGCACTACTTTCCAAAATAGAATTTATAATAGGATAATGAACCCATCGGGTTCAGATATTTTAATGAAAAGCAGAAAACCAATATAGTACGACCCCTAACGTGGTCGGATATTGTGAAAATCACATTTTCTGAAATTTTTTAGTGACTCTGGTATTAAAAAATCAAATTTAGTAATATAGAATTATATATTAAAGAATGAACCTTAAATCACAATTCCTGTATAAACGATACTTTCTAGGAATAATTTTCCTTTTAAGTGTTTTAAATAATAATGCCCAGCAATTGTTATATCCTACATTTTCTAATTTTAGCATTGAGGCTACAATTGGTGACGTTTTTTTTAGCAGTACATCAGGAGAAACAATAACAGGCGTAAAAAATGGAAATGGGTTTGTATTTATTGAGGGTTTGTATGCTTTGGGTGATTTTACTTCTGACACTTTAGCTCCTCAGGTATATGGTTGTCGAGTTTTTCCAAATCCTTCCAATGGAAGATTTACAATATTAAACGAATCGAATAATTTCTCAATAAAAGTAGATATTTTAAATCTTTCTGGTATCATA
>CAIUKU010000130.1 GCA_903899825.1 uncultured Bacteroidales bacterium
TTAAAAATTAAAAAAAAACAAAAATATGATAAGCTGTAATAAACTATCAATATTATTTTTACTAATTATTTTCATTATGAATGATAGTAATGCACAAATAAAATATCCCGTTAGCAAAAAGTCAAAACAAACGGATACTTATTTCGGAACTAAAGTTGAAGATCCTTATCGTTGGCTGGAAGATGATAAATCTGTTGAAACAGCTTTTTGGGTTCAATCACAAAATAAACTTACCCAGGATTATTTATCTAAAATTACTTATAGAGATGAAATAAAACAGAATCTGACAAAACTATGGAATTTTGAAAAGTATGGATTACCCTCTGTTCATGAAAATTATATTATTTTTTCAAAGAATGATGGAATCCAGAACCAGAGTGTTATGTATATTCAGGATGAAGGAGCAGATGCTCCCCGCCTTTTATTAAATCCTAATCTGCTGTCTAAAGATGGTACAGTTGCATTGAGTAATATGAGTGTATCCAAGAATGGGCGATACATTGCCTATACCATTTCAAGAAGTGGCAGCGACTGGAATGAGATTTATGTTATAAATTCGGTAGATGGTACGCAATTAAAAGATAAATTAGAATGGGTTAAATTTTCAAATGTTGCATGGAGAGGAGATGGTTTTTATTATAGCAGATACGATCAGCAAAAAGAAAGCAGTAAATTATCAGGTAAAAATGAATTTCACAAAGTGTATTATCATAGCCTTGGCACAAATCAAGCCAATGACATCTTGATATTTGAAGATAGTAAATATCCATTGAGGAATTACAGTGCTGAAATTACTGAAAATGAACGTTTTTTGTTTATTTATGTAACAGAATCAACTACAGGTAATATACTAATGGTAAAAGATTTGAGTCAAAAGAACAGTAAGTTCATTGAACTGAACGATAATTTTGATTTTGATTATAATATCATTGGTGATATTGATGATAATATAATAATACTTACCAATAAAGATGCGTCCAATTATCGAATGATCAGCTTGGATCTGAACCAGTTGGAATCAAAAGAATGGAAACAAATCATAGCTGAAACCAAAGATGTTCTGCAATCAGCTACCATAGCCGGAGATAAACTTATAACGGTATATATGAATAAAGCTAAAAGAAAAATGAATATTCATAATTTTAATGGAGATTTGTTGAGAGAAATTGAAATACCTGGAATTGGCACCATCAATGGTGTAAGTGGAAAGAAAAACTACAACAGAGCCTATTTTTCCTTTACCAGCTTTACTCAACCGACTTCTGTTTATAAACTTAATACTGAGGAGTTAAATGTTGAACCTTATTTTATGCCAAAATTACCTTTCAATACTGATCAATATGTTACTGAACAGGTTTTTTATACAAGCAAAGACGGTGAAAATGTTTCAATGTTTATCGTCCATAAAAATGATATTCAAAAGAATGGAAATAATCCTGTTTTGCTTTATGGTTATGGAGGTTTTAATATCAGTTTAACTCCTTCTTTCAGTATCAGCAGATTGTTTTTTCTTGAAAATGGGGGAATTTATGCAGTTCCAAATCTAAGAGGTGGTGGAGAATATGGAAGTGAGTGGCACAAAGCCGGTACAAAACTTCAAAAACAAAATACTTTTGATGATTTTATTGCTGCAGCAGAATACCTGATTGCCAAGAAATATACAAATCCTTCTAAATTGGCTATTTCCGGGGGTTCTAACGGAGGATTACTGGTTGGTGCCTGTATGACACAACGGCCTGATTTATTTAAGGTTGCTTTACCTGCAGTGGGTGTGTTGGATATGCTGCGTTATCATAAATTTACAATTGGTTGGGGATGGAAATCTGATTATGGCAGTAGCGAAAATGAAAAGGAATTTAAATATATTTTTAATTATTCACCTCTTCATAATGTAAAAAAAGCTGTTGCTTATCCGGCAACGCTAATAACTACTGCTGATCACGACGACAGAGTAGTACCAGCACATTCGTTTAAGTTTGCGGCAACACTGCAGGAAAAACAAAAATCTGATAACCCAATATTGATCCGTATTGAATCAAAAGCAGGACATGGTGCAGGAAAACCCACTTCCAAAGCCATAGATGAAGCAGCCGATATTTGGGCATTCACATTTTACAATCTAGGTATGAGCTTACAGTCAGACAATAAAAGCGATGATGATGGATCAAATAGTAAAAACAAACAAAAAGAAGATCATCAACCTACAAAAGCTCCAAGATAAGAAATAGATATTTTATTTAATAAAAATAGCTTATTTGAAAATTATTTCAAATAAGCTATTTGGTTATTTTAATCTTATAAATTGTGCAAAACAAATAATTTTTTATTTTGCAATTTTTCCTACAAATTGTTTTTGATAAGTTTCCCAGGAAGATTTAAGGTATTGATTGTCTCCAAAATAATGAAGTATAGGTTCGAACCCTGCAGCTTCAACGAAACCTGGAACAACTGTAATTGACCTTCCCATTTCGTCTAGAAAAGCATAAGAAGGATACGACATACGATTGTTCAACAGCATTTCTGCAATTTGATGTGTTGATCGGTTTCCAGTTGGATTAACATTTATATATAATTTGCCATCAATGATCAGACTATCTTTACGTTCGGCATTTAGTTTAACAGCGTAAAAATTTTCATTCATATAGTCAATAATAACCGGATTGCTAAAAGTTGTAGCATCCATTTTTTTACACCATCCACACCAGTCGGTATATACATCAACAAATATTTTTTTCTTGGGAAATTGAGCATTTTTAATCATAGCTTCTTCAAATGAATACCATTTAATAGTTGAAGGTTTGACATCGGCTTTTTTTTGAGCATATACCGGAATTGAAAAAATAAAGCTTATTACTATAATGAAATATTTTAGTTGCATAACGTATGTTTTTGTGCAAAAATAATAACAAAATTGATGCAAAACTATCTTTTATTAAAAATAATCTTAGGAAATGAATTATGTGAATGTTTTTTTAAGACCTTTGTAGTATAAAAAAATAAATAAGTATGAATGCATTAAAGTCTGATTTTAAGAAATATATGGCTCAAACATCTGATTTTTTACCCTTTCAGATTGAAGTTGAAAAAGCAGAAGGAATTTATGTTTATGATAAATTAGGGAAAGATTACATTGATTTGATGTCAGGTATTTCTGTTAGCAATATAGGCCATCGTCATCCTAAAGTTTTGACTGCTGTCAGAGAACAGCTTGAAAAATATTTACATGTAATGGTTTATGGCGAATTTGTTGAAAGTCCTCAAATTATGCTGGCTAAAAAACTAGCATCTTTATTGCCCTCAACGCTAAATATGTCTTATTTTGTGAATTCCGGTAGCGAAGCCATTGAAGGAGCCTTGAAACTTGCCCGAAAATTCACACAACGAACTGAAATTATTGCATTTAAAGATGCATACCATGGGAGTACAATGGGGGCATTAGCATTGTTGAGTAACGAAGAATTCAAACAAGCATTCCGACCCTTAATGCCGGATGTAAAAATTTTAGCATTTAATAATATCAGTAACCTAGATCAGATTTCTGATCGGACTGCCTGTGTAGTTACGGAAGTAATTCAGGCAGGTAGGGGGATTGTTCCGGCAGAAAATGATTTTATGATGGCTTTGCGAAAAAAATGCAATGAAACTGGTACTTTATTGATTTTTGATGAAATACAAACTTGTTATGGCAGAACGGGAAAGTTATTTGCTTTTGAACATTATCAGGTTGTTCCCGATATATTGTGTATTGCCAAGAGCATGGGGGGTGAAATGCCTTTAGCTGCCTTTATTGCATCAGACTCAATAATGCAATGTTTAAACGGAGATCATCCTTTGTTAGGTCATGCTACAACTTTTGGTGGACATCCTGTTTCATGCGCAGCTTCATTAGCGACACTGGATGTAATTCTTGACGAAAAACTGATAGAAAAAGTAGAAGAAAAAGCTGGTATTTTCAGAAAGAAACTTTCCGGACATCCTGCCATTAAAGAAATTCGTGGTAAAGGATTATTTATGGCAATAGAACTAACTGAGCCTGAAAAAATTGAAAAAATAGTTGAAAATTGTATAAACCATGGAATCATCACGTTCTGGTTTTTATTTAATCATCAGTGTTTATCTATAATACCTCCACTAACTATCACTGAAAAGGAAATTAATCTGTCTTGTGAAAGGCTGATTAAAGCATTGGAAATGAAAAATTAATGTATTAATTAAGTCTTTTTCTGATTTTTTTAAGACTACATTTTTTGAATTTACATTTTTTTAGATAATTTGTCCAAAAATGGTGCTTGAAAAGTATGAATACATCAATACTATCAGATGATTATAATGAATTTATTGAAATACTTTTTATGGTTAAATCTTTTTATTTTTCAACAAGAAAGAAAAAAATAACAAGATATTTTATTTTTTTTACCGAATTCGTCAGGAATTATATATTTTTGCGTTAATTATGAACGCATAAACTAAAAAACCTAAAGATTATGGAAAACACTGCAGACAAAATCAACAGTTTCTTCAGATTTGAAGATTTGAGAATTTATCACAAAGCAATTGATTTTGTTGATTGGGTTCAACAAACTTCCAGCTTTTTCCCTGAAGATGCCAAATTTAATATTGGTGTTCCAATGTCTAAAGCAGCTCAGGCAATTGTAATTAACATTGCCGAAGGATCTGCCCGTAACAAAAGCCAATTTGTATATTATTTAAAAATGGCTAAAAGTGCTATCAGGGAATGTATTGTTTATGCAACAATCGCTAAAACGCTTCATTTTATTTCTGAAGAAACAGAAGAAGAGGGCAGAAGACAATTAATGGAATTAACCAAGATGACAGGTGCTTTAATTGCATCCTTACAAAAAGCTCAAATGGCGAACGGACAAACAGATGATAAATCCGGAGATGATATTGAATTTGAAGATTAAACCGCTTATCTGTTTGATTAAATGAATTTTTTAATAAATTAAATCATTAATATAATTATTAAGTAGTATTATTATGGCTATACTTAAAGCATTTAAAGGACTTCGTCCACCTGTTGCTATTGCTCAGGCACTTGCATCCCGACCTTATGACGTTTTGAATTCGGCAGAAGCACGCGAAGAAGCAAAAGCTAACGATTATTCATTGCTTCATATTATTAAACCAGAAATTGATCTGCCATTGGGAATAGATGAACACGATCAATCTGTATATGAAAAAGCAAAAGAAAATTTTGAAAGATTTCAGCAAAACAAATGGCTGGTTCAGGATGAAAAGGAAAGATTATATATTTATGCTCAAACCATGGATGGACGCACGCAATATGGTATTGTTGGATGTGCAGCTGTAGAAGATTATATGAACGGCATCATTAAAAAGCATGAATTAACCCGTAAAGACAAAGAGGAAGACAGAATGAAACACGTTCGCATTACCAATGCTAATATGGAGCCTGTTTTTTTTACCTATCCTGCTGTTAAAGAGATTGATGCTATTGTTTCAAATATTATTGAAAATCAAAAACCTGAATATGACTTTATTGCTGACGATGGTTTTGGTCACCATTTTTGGGTCATTAACGATGATACAACTATTCAAAAAATAATTGAATTATTCAGGACTAAAGTTCCTTTTACCTACGTAGCTGACGGCCATCATCGTACTGCAGCAGCTGCATTGGTAGGTAATGAAAAGAAAAGCATGAATCCCAATCATAATGGCAGCGAAGAATACAACTATTTCTTAGCCGTTCATTTCCCCGATAATCAATTAAAAATTATTGATTACAATCGCGTGGTGAAAGACATGAATGGTTTGAATTCAGTTCAGTTACTTGAAAAGCTAAACAAAACCTTTATAGTTAAAGATGAAGGATACGATATTTTCAAACCATCTCATTTACATGAATTCAGCATGTATTTAGATACTAAATGGTATTCACTTAAAGTCAGAGAAGGTTTTTATAATGATGCGGATCCAATAGGCGTTTTGGATGTTACCATTTTATCTAATTTAATTTTAGATAATATTCTAGGTATAAAAGATTTACGTACTGATAAACGTATTGACTTCGTTGGTGGAATAAGAGGACTGGGCGAATTGAAACGAAGGGTTGATTCCGGTGAAATGAAACTTGCTTTTGCACTTTATGCAGTTTCGATGAAACAATTGATAGATATTGCTGATACAGGTAATATAATGCCACCAAAAACAACCTGGTTTGAACCAAAACTGCGAAGTGGGTTGATAGTACATGAACTTTCATAA
>CAIUKU010000131.1 GCA_903899825.1 uncultured Bacteroidales bacterium
AAAATCCATGTCTTTTGAGGCAAGAATCTGGAATTTAGGTAATTCATCAATTACTTTTTTATAAAGATGAATGATTTCATCCTCTCCGGCATTTTGAGATCTTAAATATTGTAATCTGTTAAACAAAGTTTCATCACCAAAATCTTCAATCAAATAAATACTTTCTTCATTATTTTCAGCAAAAATAAGAGGAACATGCAATGAATGTTTAAGAAAGTGGTGTGTAAAAGCAATAAATGCCTGATTCTCTTTTTTATCTGAATTGTAAACGCCTAAACATTTCTTGGATTTCCCTCTGATTCTGTAATACTTACGATAAGAACCGGATGCCGGTAGCAATGCAATGCTCATGACTGTTTCACCAGCCCAGTTTTCAAAAAGAAGCCTTAAATGGGTTTGTATCATAGATTTTTCAGGTTTTTTATAGTAAAATACAAAATTAAGAAAAAAGAAATGCTTTGAAACTTTTTTGATGATTTTTTGTTTTTAGAATGAATAAAAGACTTATTTTTGCAAGAGACTAAATACAAATTTCAAATTTTACTTTAAAATAATAATAATGGAAAACAAGACCGCAATCGACATTTTAAAAGAAGCTATTTTACTGGAAAGAAGAGGTAAAGCATTTTATACAAATGTAGCAGAAAAATCTGACAGCGTGGCTGCTAAGGAAATATTTACCATGATGGCAGAAGAAGAAGAAGAACATATTAAATTTCTTTCACGTCAGTTTTCACATTATTCGAAAACGAATGAGTTTTTGAAAAATTCAACAGTTCAGGAAGCTTCTCATGATGAACTTGCCTTAAAAATACTTACTGACGAAATAAAAAAGCAAATTTCTGCAGCAAGTTTTGAAGCTGCTGCCATTTCTGCTGCTATGGATTTTGAAACCAGGGCTGTAAAAATTTATTCAGAAAGAGCAGAAGCTGCAACTGATGTTAATGAAAAAGAATTGTACAAAATGCTTGCAGACTGGGAAACCGGTCATAATTTATTGCTTCACAAACTGAATACTGAGCTTAAAGAAGAAATCTGGTATGACAATAATTTCTGGCCATTCTAATTTTTTCCTTAATATAAAAATAAAAAACCTGTCAACCTGTATTCTTAGGTTGGCAGGTTTTTTATTTAATTCTAAACCTTTTACATATTGAAAAAGAAAAAATATTTATTATTCAAAGGAGATTTTATTCATATAAAAAACAGTTCGTTTACTTCGGTTTGCCAGTGAATTGTTTTTAATAGTCTGAACTCCATAGGCTAAATAATAATTCCCATACCAATAATCAATATTTGCCGAAGGGTTATACATGGCTTTGTCATTGGCATATGTCATTTCAATTTTCAGATTTTCAATGTCTGAAACAGAAGAAGTATCTCTCATTATTTTATAAACAACTTCTCCGTCATCATTATAGGAAAGCAGCAACTCATCTTTCAAAGGCATAACACTCACTTTTTCTTTTATTTCCATTGTTAAAATATTCCATATATCAAACAATTGGTTCCATTTTATATTACCATCTTCGTCTAAACACAAAACAAATGCATTTGTGTATCGATAGCCATCGAAGATAGTACGCGATGTTGGCGTCATACGTCCATAATAATCATATGTCATATCTGAAATAACACGGTATTCAGGGTATAAGGCTTCTGCAATCATTATCAGTTTATTATCTATTTGCAATACCTGGTGTTCTATAAGTAAATAGTTGAGTGAAAACTCTTTTTGACTGGCTTTTTCCTGTATGTTCTTTAACTTGGATATTTCCCTTTTGTTTAGATATTTATTGATATTGTCAAATGATAAGAAGTTTATAAAATTAATCGGTTTAATAAGATTATGTTCTATTTTTAAAAAATACAAACCGGCTGCTTCTAAAAAAACAGATGTTTCAGCATAATTTGATGGCTTTTCATCTGATAAATTATAAGATCCTGTTATGCATATTGAACCATCCTTTAACAGACTAATAGCAGCTGTTAAAAGTTTTTTTGAAGCATCAGGGTTATTTATAGTCTGGGATGACAATTCTATTCCTGTAAAATCATACTTTTTTAATAAGAATTGATTTCCTGCTTGAGAACCC
>CAIUKU010000132.1 GCA_903899825.1 uncultured Bacteroidales bacterium
ACCACATGCCCAACATCGTTTTTTCTTAGTATTTTTCATATAAAAAAAGTTTATTGAAACGAATTTCAATAAACTTTTCTATATATCAATATTAATAGTTATTTTAGAAGTTTCTACCAACCATTTTTTGCTATTATACCCAAATAAAAAATAAGAAATAAGCATTCTACAGTCTCCCATCCACAACATCCAAAGGCAATAATGATTTTATATCATACAAAACACTCATTTTAGAACGCTTAGCAAAATCAATACCTTTAAATTCATTGTGAGCAACGGCCAAAACGATGGTGTTGTAATCTGAAAGATTATAGTCAGTTAGAAGTGTTTCCTTATATTCATGCATAACTTCAGCAGCATCGGCCCATGGATCGAAAATATCCACATCGCATCCAAACTGACGCAATTCGTTCACTACATCTACGACCTTTGTATTGCGCACATCCGGACAATTTTCCTTAAAGGTAATGCCCAAAACCAATACTTTTGATTTATTGATAGGAATGTCTTTTTTGATCATTAATTTTACAATCTGGGACGCAACCCAGGCTCCCATGCCATCATTCATTCTACGCCCGGCAAGAATAATTTCAGGATGATAACCCATTTCCTGAGCCTTTTGGGCAATATAATAGGGATCAACCCCAATGCAATGTCCTCCAACCAGACCCGGTGAAAATTTAAGGAAATTCCATTTGGTTCCGGCTGCATCCAGTACAGCACGGGTATCGAGTTTCATGTGGGCACATATATGTGCCAGTTCATTGACAAATGCAATATTAATATCCCTTTGTGAATTTTCTATTACTTTGGCTGTTTCTGCTACACGTATCGAAGGTGCTTTATGGGTTCCTGCAGTGATAACGGTTTTATAAAGCTGGTCAACAATTTCAGCAATTTCGGGTGTTGAACCTGAAGTTACTTTGCGTATTGTAGTTACGGTATGCTCTTTGTCTCCGGGATTGATACGTTCAGGAGAATAACCTGCATAAAAGTCAACATTAAGTTTCATACCCGATATTTTTTCTATAACAGGCAGGCAGTCTTCTTCGGTACAACCCGGATAAACGGTTGATTCATAAATAACGATATCAATCTTACTAATCACTTTCCCAATTGTTTCGCTGGCTTTTATCAAAGGTGTAAGATCGGGCCGGTTGTTTTTGTCAACAGGTGTTGGTACGGTAACGATGTATACATTACAGGCCCGAATTTCTTCTAAATTGCTCGAAAGGTAAAGACCTTTTCCGGAGGGTATTTTTAATGATAATACAGATTGAAGATTATCATCTTCCACTTCCAATGTATTATCATGACCCTGATTGAGTTCATCTATACGGGATTGCCGTATATCAAAACCGATAACCGGGAAATATTTGGCAAATTCAACGGCTAATGGTAAGCCAACATAGCCTAAGCCTATCATGCAAATTTTGTGAGAATCCATATTTTATGTAGTTATTGGTTATTGTAATTGCTTAAGTTAATATCATTTTTTATTCCTTTTCCGCCATTTCAAGATCACTCAATGGCAATGTTACCAACAAAGTACGGCCAATCTGACTAATCCTGATTACAACTCTTTTTTTCCCCTTATAGGAAATCAATTCTCCGTCGAAGCCTTCAAGAACACCGGAAACAATCCGAACCACACTACCGGGTTTAAATATTCTGGTGCTGATTGTTACTTCATGATCTGTATTTAATAATTTCTGCATGGCTAAAATCTGCCATTCAGGAATGCAAGCAGCTTTACCTGAAAAACTTATATATTTAACGGCACCTTCAATATTTAATGCTGTATAATACTCCAATTCACTTACTTTTACAAAAACATAAGAACGAATCAAGGGTTCTTCTATCCATTTCTTGCGATCTTTCCATTTGCGAAGTTTCTTCTGTAATGGCAAATAGGCTTCAATTCTTCTTTCTAAAAGCCTTGAATAAACTTTCTTTTCAAATCTTGGAAAAGTATAGAGTGCATACCAATTATAAGCCATTTTTCTTCTCTGATTATATTCGTTAATGCATGATACTCTATGATAAATCAGCAAAAAATCACTTCTATTTATCTGTATTTTAGTTGGTTTCTTATTACTATCTAAAAAAGAGATCAACGAAAATTAAATTGATTGTCTTTTTTATTGCTGCAAATTTAATGAAAGAAAACGAAATCTAAAGCATAAGGGGGAAAATAAATGTGAGGCTTGCTGTTTTTGATACCCCATTCTTAAACTGAAAGAAAAACAGTAGTTTATTATTATGTTTAATTTATTGATTTTAATTGCTTCAAATTAATTGGTAAGACATTCTTTGCTTCAAATCATTTAGAAACCCTATTCTTCCCATTTAATTTTAATTTTTGAAGGCGGAAGACTATCGTTTGTGGCTTTTTTCTTAGGTTTTTCTTTGTTGTCTTCCTCCCAATCAATAATATATTTCCCTTTTTCCTGTATTTTAAAACGTTGTTGTTGAATAATATCTGCAGTATCCCGTTGCAGCCATCTGAATTCTTCTTTCAGTATCGTATTAAGGTTCTTTTTTTCGTTTTTGATATCCAATAAAATTTTATTTTTCAGGCTTTTGCTATCGTAGTTGAAAACCGGATTGTCGATAGTTCCGCTAACTTTCAAAAATAGTTTTGTTCGACCCAAACCGTCGTCTTCCTCATATCCAAATTCCTGTAAAGCTTGTTGCTTTTGTAGGTTACGCAATTTTCTTTTTTTAGAATTCAATTCCGAAAGTAAAATATTGATGTGATAGTTAATGTTGTTGGTAAACTTATGTTCGCCGGCAATACCAAGGTTGATTGCTGTTGTTTCAATATTCATCGCAGGAATATATATACATTCATTTTTGATTAAAATTTGATTTTGTAAGGTTTTAAAATGAACTTCTTTTAAATCGTCTGCATTGATGAATCGCGATAATTTCAATAAAGGCTGATAATTCAGCAATTTTCCATTTTCAATCTTCAAATTTATTTTCGACCAGATTGTTTTTTTGTCAATATCCAAATATGTATTAAAATAAGCGGCAAACTGTACATTGGCAGTAATACTGCCGTTGATGTTTTCTGAGGTCATGTTGTGTTGCCCGAAATTGTCAAAAACAAAAAACAACTGCTGCGCATTCACTTTCAACATGTTTACATCGCAACTGATCAGGAATTTGTTTTTTTGCGAACCATCCAGCATCATCGAACCATTCAGATTTCCGTCCATACTTTCCATATTGAGCTGTTCGGCTTTAAAAAGCTGATTACTGTAACTTAGTTTCCCTTTTAAATTCGCTGCTTTGAATTTTTTATATTTTATTTTTCGGGTATGCAACGAAAGATTAAAGGTATAATAATTACTTAAATTTAGCTCAGAAGTAGCTGTTGTGCTGTGTTTAGTGCCGATGATTTCGTCAAGATCGGTGTAATTTGAAAATAGATCAGCATTTACTTCTATTTTTTGATTATCGAGAAAGAAAAAAGGGATTACATTTTTAAAATAACCTTTCATACTGATATCACTGGATGAAATATTGGCGGTTAAAGAATTGATTTCAATATCATTATTGGTAAATGTAAAAATACCATTGATGTTTTTATAAATACGGCTATCGTTTGTTAATTGCAGCTGAACATTGTTCAGGCTGATATTCCCTTTACACTGGCTGTTGAGAAAATCGTTAAGCTTCAGTGCTTTTTTGTTGATTTTGCCTCTATAATCGAAATCTACAGTTATGATGCCCTGCATGGTTTTAATTCGATCATTTTTTATAAACTCCTGTAAGTCTTGCAAATTCATGGAAACCGATGCATTACAGCTGATGAAGGGATTTATAAAGTTGTTGATGTTAAAGCTGCCACTTATTTTTCCGTTTTTCAGATTGGCCGAAAACTGCTGAACATTGAGGCTGTTATTTTCAGCTTTGCCATCCTTGCCATTGGAATATCTGCCAATTATATTTACATTGGTTAGTTTGGCTTTGGTTTTTAAATGGAAAATTTCAGCGTTTCTGAGATTGAAATTTGCTGATATCAAAGGTAGGGCTGTTCCTCCATACTTCCCATTGATTTCAATGGCAATATCAAAAATACCTTTGCTCTGGTAATTGCTGAAATAAGATTGTTGTTCTTTGGGTAATTCTTTTATAAAGTGATGTAATTGGATATCTTTACCCTTAATAAATAATTGAATATTTTTATTGTTTGCTGCATAAAATATACTGCCTTTTATATCAAATCCTAAATCGTTGAATAAAACATCTCCTTTTTGGATTTCAACTGAGCCGTTGAGGGTATTGACACTGGCCAAAATATTAATAACAGCTTTTCCTTTACTTATGTAAACAGTATTCTCCGATTGGAATTGATTGATTTGAAGCTGTCCCTTCAATTTCACAACCTGAATATCGTTGGAAAAATTACCTTTGGCAACTGTATTTTCCATAAGGAAATCATAATACTGATAATTTTGCTGATTGATGTATTTAATGGCAACATTTTTAAACTGAATATTTTTGAGATTGAATTCAAATGGAGCTTCATTTTGTTTTACTGTAGATTTCCAGCAATGAAAATTATCCTTACCTTCCTTATCTACTTTTAATAGTATAACAGCATCGTTGAGTTCAATGTTTTTGATGCGGTATTTTTTGTAATACAAATCCATGATATTGAATTCGAGAAAAATAGTTTTGGCTTGCAACAAAATACCTTTTACAGTATCTTTTACTGCATCTTTTGCTATTACATCTGTAAAGCGCAAAGAAGCATCCGGAAATTTATCAAAAACGGAAAATTCAATATCTTTTACCGATATTTCGGTTTGAAGTGATTTGTTGATTTCAGTTATAAAAACCTGTTTGATACTATCCTGATTATAGTAAACATATAAAAAACCACATGCAACAGCCAGTAATAAAAAAATCAGAATACCCAGAAGTATTCTGATTGTATATTTTTTTATTTTTATAAGTTTACCGTTAGCTATCATATTTCTATTTTGAAGTTCCGGTCAGGAGAGGACTTAAAAAACCTAAAGTTATAAAGAATAACTCCAATAAAATATTTTTATTGTGAATACTGATATTCAAATAAAATATAGAAACTGAAAAATAAAGAAAAAGAAAATTTCCCCCTTTACACACTCAACTTAAAACATAAGCACTTTATACTTAAAACTTTTTCTATTGCAGCATTTTCAAATAAGAAACTTCTTTTTCGCTTAAAAAGCGCCACATACCACGGGGAATGTCTTTCTTGGTAAGGCCTGCAAACATGGTTCTGTCGAGTTTTACTACTTCATAACCCAGGGCTTCAAAAATACGACGGATTACACGGTTTTTGCCGGTATGAATTTCGATACCGATTTCCTTTTTATTTTGGGTTTCGTCAATATATGCAGCGTCGTCTACTTTTACGATGCCATCTTCCAGTTCAACACCTTCCCAGAGTCTGTCCATATCAGATTTAGACAATGCACGGTCCAGTTCAACATGGTATAATTTTGTAACACCATAACGCGGAT
This sequence comes from uncultured Bacteroidales bacterium, assembly GCA_903899825.1. Classification (GTDB taxonomy): domain Bacteria; phylum Bacteroidota; class Bacteroidia; order Bacteroidales; family JACABE01; genus JACABE01. The sequence continues at coordinate 5,523 of CAIUKU010000132.1, forward strand.
GCGTTAGTTTTTTAGCGATATCGCCATCGTTGGTAAAAAGCAGCAAGCCTGAAGTATTACGGTCGAGTCTGCCTACGGGATACAAACGTTCCTTACAGGCATCTTTTACCAATGCCATTACGGTACGTCTTTCCTGAGGATCGTCTACCGTTGTGATATAACCCTTAGGTTTGTTGAGCAATACGTATTTCTTTTTTTCACTTACCAGGGTTTCTCCACCATACTGAACGGAATCACCTGGAAGTACCTTGGTACCCAGTTCGGTAATAATCACACCATTAATAGCCACAGCACCACTGATGATCAGATCATCGGCCTCACGGCGGGAACATATCCCTGCATTGGCGATGTATTTGTTCAAGCGAACCGGTCCGAAAGCATCAGGGCGGTTAGTGCTTTTAAAATTCTTTAATTCCAGTACATCTGCACGTTTTGGCCGTTCACGCACCGGCAGATCAATTTCCGATGTTCTGCGACGGGGCTTATTTTTGTGGAGGTAACGATCATTAGCGGGATCATTGTCATAACTTCTCCTTTTTTCTGAGAAAGGACGGTCGTCTTTTTGGTAACCTTTTTTATAGTCTCTGGCAGGGTTTGAAGTCCCGCTATCACCTTCTCTTCTTGGTTTAAAATCCGTTTTATCCCCTCTGTCAATGTATGAAGGTTTGCTGTCTCTATCTGAGAACTTAGGTTTAAAACTATTTTCTCTTTTATCTCCGTAAGCAGGTCTGTCGTCTCTATTAGGGTAGGATGGTCTGTCGGATGATGAATTACTTCTATCTTCGTATCTTGGTCTATCCCCTCTGTCGCCAAAAGAAGGTTTGTTGTCTCTATCGCCAAACTTAGTTTTGAAACTACCTTCTCTTTTTTCTCCGTATGCAGGTCTGTCGGATGATGAATTACTTCTTTCGCTGTATCTTGGTTTATCCCCTCTTTCACCATAGGAAGGTTTGCTGTCTCTGTCAGCGAACTTTGGTTTAAAACCGCCTTCTCTTTTATCTCCGTAAGCAGGTCTTTCGTCTCTTTTTGGATAGGAAGGTCTTTCGGAAGAAGTATTACTCCTATCGTTGTATCTTGGCTTATCCCCTCTTTCACCATAGGAAGGTTTGCTGTCTCTGTCACCAAACTTTGGTTTGTATCCACTTTCTCTTTTGTCACCATAAGCAGGTTTATCATAGGAGGGTCTGTCTGAGGATCTCTGATTACTTCCTCCGTATCCGGGCCTGTCTTCTTTACCGCGATAGGAAGGTTTATTGTCTCTGTCTCCGAATTTAGGTTTAAAAGAGGAGGATGGTCTGTCTGAAGATCCTTCGGATTTCTTTTTCCAATCCGGTTTCGAAAAATTTGATGAACTTTCTGAACGTCTGCTTCTTTCAGGTTTTCCAAAAGAGCGGTTATTGTTATTTCTTTCCATGATTTTTATAAAATGCGGCTGCAAAGGTAGGCATTTTTCCGGTAATTTCCTAAATATAATTTAGTTAAGAATGACAAGCCTATCCTATATTTCCGATAAATAGGAACAGGCTCTTCCCGAAGGGGAGGACTTAAGAAAAAAGTAATAAATGAAACGAACTTAGAATCAAGCAAGATCTCACCGAATGGGAGCATTGTAGGGGCAAATTTATAGTGCTCCTTCAAACTGTTTTAAAAACCTCACATCGTTTTCGAAAAAAAGGCGTAAATCCCTGATGCCATAACGCAGCATGGTAATGCGTTCGATGCCCATGCCAAAAGCAAAACCCGTATATGCCTTTGAGTCGATGCCACAGTTGTCCAGCACATTAGGGTCAACCATGCCGCAACCCAATATTTCTACCCAACCTGTATATTTACATATATTGCAGCCTTTTCCTCCGCAGATACTGCAGGAAATATCCATTTCGGCTGAAGGTTCGGTAAAAGGAAAATAAGAAGGACGCAGACGGATGCTGGTGTTTTCGCCAAACATTTCCTTGGCAAAATAAAGCAGGGTTTGCTTCAGGTCGGCAAAGGAAACATTTTTATCAATGTAAAGCCCTTCCACCTGGTGGAAAATACAATGCGCCCTGGCTGAAATGGCTTCATTCCTGAAAACACGACCCGGGAAAATTGCCCGTATGGGTGGTTTGTTATTTTCCATCATTCTAACCTGTACCGATGATGTATGGGTACGCAAGGCTATATCCCCTTTATCAGCAGATTTTTCAATAAAAAAAGTGTCCTGCATATCGCGGGCCGGATGCTCCGGCGGAAAATTAAGTGCAGAAAAATTATGCCAGTCGTCTTCAATTTCTGGTCCTTCGCTTACCACAAAACCAATGCGCGAAAAAATGCTGATAATTTCGTTGCGCATCACCGATAAAGGATGGCGTGAACCCAGTGTCAGGAAATCGGCAGGCATGCTGAGATCAGTGGCTGCTTTTTCTGTAGTAGTTGATTGAAAGCTATCTTTGTATTCGTCCAGCTTATGCTGAGCATTGTTTTTTAAATCGTTGAGCAGTACTCCTGTTTCTTTGCGTAATTCGGGAGCCAGGTTTTTAAAATCGGCAAATAAATCTTGTATACGGCCTTTTTTGCCTAAATATTGAATACGGAATGCTTCCAGCTGTTCACTGTTTATTGGTATAAAAGCTAGTATTTCAGCGTTCAGTGCAGCAATTTTTTCCTTCACGGTAAATAGGGTTTAATAATTTTTTATAAATGCAAAAATACAGAATATTCCGCATTCAAAAAAATTATCATCTCATTTCATGAATTATGCGAAATACTTTTATTATAATTGTAAAGATTTGGAGAGCTTACTTCATTGTAACCTTCATGCGGATATCAACCAAAGGACGGTTATTTTTATCGCAGGCCACTGCCGCAATTTTATCCAGGACTTCCCATCCGCTGATGATTTCCCCGAAAACAGTGTAATTATCATCGAGATGTGGTGTGCCTCCAATGGTAGTATAGGCTTTGATTTGTTCGGGACTGAAAGTTTTACCCGATTGTTTGGCAAACATATTCAATTCTTCCAATTTCCATACTTTTCCCTGAACTATATAAAACTGAGAACCGGAGGAAGCTTTGGCCGGATTAACCTGATCACCTTCGCGGGCAGCCGCCAGCGCTCCTTTTTTATGAAAAAGTGATTTGCGAAACTCAGCAGGAATGGTATAGGAAGGGCCCCCATTTCCAAGCATACTTCCTGCAATTGCATGTTTGGAATCAGGATCACCGCCCTGTATCATAAATGCTTTTATTACCCTGTGAAACAAAGTTGAATCCAGGTATTTTTCATTTACCAGTTTAATAAAATTATCACGGTGCAAAGGGGTTTCGTTATATAATTTGAGGAGAATATCGCCCATTGCTGTTTGAATTAAAACTTTTTTTGTTCCCGGAGCCTTGGTTTTTTGAGCCTGACATACATTGTCTATCTGAAAGAAAAAGATAGCCGTTAGGAAGAATGTTAAAAATATTTTTTTCATGATTTTGCGATTATTAGTAAAAAAATATGTAGGTTTGCTGAATAATTATATGACAACGCAATATTAATAAAATATCAGTAAAAAGATGAAAAATTTTTCAAAAAATTTACTTTTTATTCTCCTTTTCGCTATAGCATTGATGTTAACTAACACATCCTGTAAGGATGAAACAGATTGTAAAATGGAAATTATTGCTAAACTTGATAGCGATACCACTGTTCTTATTCCTTTTGCAAGGGTAAATATTGATCAGGGGGACATTCATATTGTGGGTGCAACGGATGCTAATGGGAAATATGAGCATACCCGTGCACTGGAAGCAATTCTTAATGTTAAAGTTACTGATAGTATTGTTATAGATTCTACAGCAATACCTCCAACCTATCTACTTCGTATTGGAGAAGGAACCATAAGACTTAAACCGGGAGAAACCGTTCGCAAAACCATTTTTGTGAAATAAAATCAATGCTAAGAGACAATGTGATTTGTTAAATTCACTGTTGTTTTTTTGAATCATCATCTTTCAATTCAATTATATCCTCATCCTGAAGATTACTTATAATCATATTATATACTTGTTTACGCCTTTTATTGATGTTTCTTATTCCAATGTAGCTCAGCGTTAGAATCATAATGACAATGATTATCAGAATAACATATAATCCGGTAGTGTTTTCTGTTTCAGTTCCAAAACGAATCCCTTTTCCCAGGATAGTACGAAATAAAGCTATAAATATTACAAAAAAAGAAATAAAAGGCCATGAAAAATTATGAAGTGGTGGATCATCTTCTACGTTGGGAATCATAATTGAATCGAACCTAAAATAAGCCGGTAGCAATAATATCAACATAGAAACATTCATAAGTATTTCGTGCACGGGAATTTTCGGAAGGTAAATAACCATCAAAATTAAACTACCAAGCAGCCAGGGAATAAAGATCTGATTTTTAATAAATCTGGCCCTGTTTTTACTGTTTATAAGTGTAAATGAATTGGCAGAAGTTATCATCGGAAAAACAGAATAGTTGCCAATGATCAGCAAAACAACAATTGCAGCAACAACTACCAGGATTTTTATTTCCATACCCAGGTACAACCAATCGATTATTAAATTTGAACCATAGAGTAAGAAAATAGACCCAACGGCAAAAGATCCGATAACTCTGTTTACAAAGTGCAAAGCGCCCCATAGAAAGAATAATTTAAGAATACCTTCTGTATTAGAAAACCTACGGTAGAGCATAATGAAAACGAAAGACATAAAAATAGAAATCAGGGGTCCTGCTGCAAAAATAGTCAACGCAGAATCTGAATACCAGAATCTTGAATTGTCGGGAGTTAGGAACTTAATTTCGTTATAAAATAAAATGACCCTGATAAAATATTGACCGGCAATAAATGCAGTAATAAATTGATATACAAAATAAACAAACAGAAAAGCAAGAATATAAACAAGCGTTGAATCAAGTGCTATTAATCTGAAAATTCTTTTCTTTTCTTTCTTTTTTATAGACATTGCTGTGATGTTTTTCTTTTTACAAATGTATATTATTATATAAGATTAAACAAAAACTTAATTAATAATCCCGTCGCTCTTAAATACGCTGTATAGGAGCGGATATTTAGATGACATACGGTATAAATATTAATTAATAAGGAGCAGTAAGCTGTTAACTTATTTGCTTACAAATTGCTTTGCATAATATTTTGCAGTCAGTTTTTCGCCACAGGCTTGTTCAATCATATCGTTCCAGTACAAGGTTTTACCAGGTTTAAATACTTTTTCATCAAAGTATTTCCCTATTTCAGGATTGCCGACAAAACTCTGAGATTTCATATCACTTTGCTTTAAAACTTTTTCAGTTAGGTAATAACTGAATTGTGATGCCAGTAATTCTCCCAGCAAGTAATTATGATAATAACAAGGGAAAGTAGCGATGTGAATTTTTGAAGCCCAGTCAGGTGCATTTCTGTCGCTTGGTTTTTTAATCATCTGGTATTTTTCTACCAAATCCCACCATAATTTATTTAAATCCTGATCAGGTTTTGCATACATGCCTTTTTCGAAACGATACATAACCTGCGCCCAACGGCTGAAAACCATTTGCTCGAGTCGAAGTGTTTTGTAACAGTCTTCGGCAATCTTTGCTTTTTCAGCATCGCTGATACCCAGCATGGTTTTTATCCATTCAGGATTGCTGGATAATCTTCCAAAAATCATGGCGATGGCTTCTGTTGTGAACGTATGAGCAGGCTCACGCAATGAATATGGTAAACTCCTGTCAATAAATTTATCGTAAACAGCATGTCCGTATTCATGCAACATGGTTCCCATCCATTGCTGACTGGGTTTAATATTGCACAATACCCTTACATCACCTTCGTTGTCAATATCAGTACAGAATGCATGTTGGTTTTTACCCGGTTTTTCATACAAATCGCTGTTTTTTAATATATCATCCATAGGTAAACCAATCCCGGTAAAATAATCTGAAGTTAATTTTTCGAGATTTGATGTTGCATAATATTTATCCAGATCAACTTTATACAATTTCGGAGCTTCCTGGAAAAAGCGGTTCTGATAATGCCAGGGCATGAGATCGGCCTTATTGATTTTATATCTTTTTGCAAAATAATCATCCATTTCGCTTTTTAATTCAACAAAAGTGCCTCTGGTTAAACTGTCTAACTCATCGAACAATTTTTCAATTTCTATTGGATCCTGTTCGCTTAATTGCAAACTCATGGTATGATAATTCTCAAACCCAAGTTCTTTGGCAATCTCATTGCGCATTTTAACGAGTTTGATAATATCTTCACTTACAAGACTGCCTATGTTTTTGTGTGTGGTCCAGCACTCTTTCAATTCATCTGAATTGACGGAAGTTTTAAGAACTTCCTCTATCATATTGTCTGATAATTTTTTGCCTTTTACTTCAGCCCTGAAGTTGGAAAATTTCTTTTCAATACCGGATTGAAGTTTAATGACTGCATTTAACTTAGCCGTATCTACTGCTGCACTTAAATATGCATTGTACAATACCGTTAACTGGCGGTTGAGTAATTTATCTTTGATCTGGCCGGATGCCTTGATGGCTTTTAAAGTTGCAAAGGAGGCCGGATTGGCATAAACACTGGTAAGTTTTATTGACAAGTCTTCTGTTTTTGCATAATCTTCTTCTTTTCCGCTTATGGCAGCATTCCAGGAAGCCAGGTTTACTTCTTTGCTGAGATTTACCGTCAGGGAATCATGTTTTTTAATAAAATCAATCAGTTGTGCTTCCATGTTTTCTTTGCTTGTGGTTTTACATCCTATTGTAATGGATAAGCTAACAATTACAAGAATAAAAAAGTTTATTTTGGCTTTCATATTTAATTGAATTAGGGAATACATAATTATTTTTTTCTATAAAAAAGATATTGACCAATAATAATAAAAAGTACAGTGGATAAGGTACTTAGGATAACTCTGGCGAAAGTATAAAAAAATTCGTAAAAACTAAAAACTTCGAGATAGAAAAATACAAGGTGATGAAGGAAAACAAGTATCAGGGCATATTTTAAAAACCATTCAATGCCCAGGTCATTGATACCGGGTGAGATTCCAATTTCATAGTCTTTGGAAGAAAATACCATACGGAGGATACCCGGACGGCAAAATGCCATAAAAACAGAAGCTGCTGTATGCATTCCCATCGTATCGGAAAACAAATCGACACCAAACCCTAGTAAAAATGCAGAAATAAGCAATAACCATGGCGGTGTTTCAAAAGGAATCAATAAAATGAATAATACGTAAATATAAGGATTGATATAACCTCTAATCTGTACATTGTCAAATACCAACACCTGCAATAGTATCAGCAAAATGAAACGGATTATATTTCTGAAATAGAGATTATTCATGTTGAAATTCTTTTAGTTTCAACTGTTCGTCTTTGAACATGTTTTTAACAACATATACATAATCCAGTTTGTTAAAATCACATGAAAAGTTGATCTTGATTTTATAAAAATTATCTCCCGGAGTTAGATTGTACTCTGCTATAGTACCTATCATTATCCCTTCGGGGAAATCCAGCGAAAAACCACTGGTGATAACGGTATCGCCTGTCCTGAAACGGATGTGAGAGGGGATATCGGTAAGGCTGCCCCTCTTATAGCTTCCTCCTTCCCATGTGACTGAACCTGCAGCATTGGTTTTTTTAAGTTTTGCACTTATTTTTGCTTCAGCATGCAGCAACGACATCACTGAACTGAAATTTCCGGAAACCCCGTTGATAATTCCTACTATTCCGTTAGAGCTTACAACCGCCATATTGTTTCTGACTCCCTGATTGTAGCCTTTATTCAACATTAAATAATTGTTTCGCTTACCCGTAGAGTTGCTGATTACCTTGGCATCGATATAATTGTATTGTTGTTTGTATAAAGTATCATGAATTACAATTTCTTTGGTTGTAAATTTCACATACGATTTTTCGATCATTGCACGCAAACTTGCATTTTCCCCGGCCAGGATACGGTTGTTTTGTTTGAGATAGAGGTAATCAAATACATCGTTGTACGATTGATAAACGTTTCCTGTTAACTGATTGGCAGTGTTCAGCATGCGGGCGCCCTGATAATAGCTGTTATTGGCAATCATGATAAAAGCCATCATTTCGAGCAGTACAAATAAAAAGAAGAAATAGTTTTTTATCAGAAACGCAAAAAGCTGTCGCATTTAATTTTGAGTATTGGTCAATTCTTGTTGGCAAAGTTAATAAATTAGGAATTAAAAATTATAAATTAGGAATTAAAAATACACTCATTTGTTGTGCTGACGAAGTAAACATTTCAAAATAAAATAAAATGCATTTTTCCTATAAGGAGAATAATATATTTAAGAAAAGGAGTATAACCAAAATTGCTATTTAGAAATTGAGCAATCAATTATGTTTTTTGAAAATTAAACGATGGCAAAACATATAAAATAGATTTTAAATCTATTTTAAATCAGCATTTTATAAATTTATTGTCGCAATTAATTCTTTAATGACCTGTGTCATTTTAGGTTCAGTAGCTTTGGCAGCTTTAATCACTTCCTGATGAGAGATTTCCATAATCTTACCTTCTACGCCTAAATCAGTGATTACTGATACGGCAAAACAAGGGATATCCATCTGGCGGGCAACAATAACTTCAGGAACCGTTGACATTCCAACAGCATCACCGCCTAAAATTCTGTAAAGTTTGTATTCGGCAGGTGTTTCATAGGTGGGACCAGTAACAGCTACATAAACTCCGAGCTGATAATTTACATCGTGTTTTTTCGAAATTTCTATACCTTTTGCAATCAGTTCTTTATCATAAGGTATATGCATGTCAGGGAATCGGGGACCTAATTCATCGTAGTTTTTTCCCAATAACGGATTATCACCCATCATATTAATATGGTCGGTAATAATCATCATATCGCCGATTTTAAAATCAGGATTCATTCCACCGCTTGCATTTGAAAGTATCAATAATTTAATCCCCAGCATTTTCAAAACACGAATAGGGAAAGTTACTTCTTTCATGGTATAGCCTTCGTAATAATGGAAACGACCCTGCATGGCAACCACTTTTTTATTGCCTAAAATGCCGAAAATTAATTGTCCGCTGTGACCTTCAACTGTAGAAACAGGGAAATTCGGAATAGATTTATAAGGAATGGTAAATTGAATGTCAATTTCACTGCTGAGGTTTCCTAATCCTGTACCTAAAATAATGCCTATTTCGGGTGCAAAATCAATCTGTTTTTGAATATAATCAGTGGTTTGTTTTATTTTTTCTAACATAGTTTAGTATTTGTTTATCAAACTTATCTTTGTCTTTTTTATGGAATTTTACTTCAATAGGAAGGAAAAAGAGCGGCAAATTTACAAAAAAATTCATTAAAGGAGTGTCTTTTATTCTCATGGCATCTTTTTCTGTAGTAACCATAATCTTGTTTTTTGAAAAAATACTTTCGAACATATCCTTTATTTTCAGCATATCTTTGGCCTGATACTGGTAATGGTCTTTAAATTTTATAGTTTCAACCGTATCGGCAAAAGTTTTTAACTGATCTTCGAGAGGATAAGGATTGGCAATGCCTGCAAACATGAGAATGGTTGAAAATTTACCGGTCGCTATGTTTTTCGAAAAAGCATTCATTGGAATTAGATTTCCATAATCAATATAAGAGTAATATACATTTTGTCCGGATCGGATTTTCATTTCTTCTTCCATTGTTTTACAGGTGATGGGAGAAAGTACGCGTGGGCATTTCGTTACTACGATAATATCTGCACGTTTCATTCCATTTCTTGGTTCGCGCAGACTTCCGCTGGGAAGCAAATAATCATGAGAAAAAGCTTTGTAATAGTCTGTTAATAATATAGACAGTCCGGGCTTTACATATCTGTGCTGAAAAGCATCGTCCAATAATACAACATCTGTATTTGGTTGATGTGCTATTATTTTTGAAATACCGCTTACTCTTTTTTCATCTAAGGCAACACAAATATCAGGAAACTTTTTTCTGTATTGTAATGGTTCATCGCCTGCTGTTTCTGCGGTTGATGTTTCGTCAACCAACAAAAAGCCTTTGGTTTTTCTGCCATAACCACGACTCAATGTAGCTGTAACATACTCTTTGTGTAATAACCTGATTAAGTATTCGATATGAGGTGTTTTGCCGGTACCTCCAACACTCAGATTTCCAACAGAAATCACAGGAATAGCAAACGAAACTTGTTTAATGATTTTGAAATCAAACATTTTGTTCCTCAAAAAAACAATGAGCCCATAAAGTAAAGCAAAAGGAAATAAAAACAATCCGGTAATATTCATGCGATATCGAAAAGTTTGTTAATAAATTACTTTATACGTGATTGGCAGAGAAAAGTTCCGGTAAACAAGATTTGTGTTAAACATTGCAAGAAAAGTAATTTACATCATAAGAAACAAGATTTTGCACTCTTGTTGTTTTTAAGTAATTTTGCAGTAAATATACAATAAAATGACCAGATTAAGTGTAAATATCAATAAAATAGCAACCCTACGGAATGCAAGGGGCGGAAATGTTCCCGATTTATTAAAAGTTGCCCTGGATTGCGAACGCTTCGGTGCTCAGGGGATTACAGTCCATCCACGTCCTGACCAGAGACACATTCGTTACAGTGATGTGAATGAACTAAAACCAATACTCACCACAGAATTTAATATTGAAGGTTATCCCAACAAAGCGTTTATTGAGCTGGTTACTTCTGTAAAACCTACTCAGGTTACACTGGTTCCGGATCCTCCCGATGCACTGACCTCAAATGCAGGATGGAATACCATTGCAAATGAGATATTTCTGAAAGATGTGGTGGCTCAATTCCATTCCTATGGTATCAGGACTTCCATTTTTATTGAAACGGATCTGAAGATGATTGAAAATGCCAGCAAAACAGGCACTGACCGGATTGAATTGTATACAGAAAGTTATGCAAAAAACTATCCGCTTGACAAGGATAAAGCCATTGCTCCTTTTATAGAAGCAGCCAATAAAGCCAATGAATGCGGTTTGGGCATCAATGCAGGTCATGATCTTGATTTGCATAACCTGACTTATTTTACAAAAAATATTCCCGCTTTACTGGAAGTCTCCATTGGTCATGCGTTGATAAGTGATGCGCTGTATTTAGGATTGGAAAATACTATACAACTTTATTTAAGAGCCTTGAAATGTTAGTTATTGGTTATTAGGTTATTAGGTTATTGGTTATTGTGTTATATTATTTTTCACTTTAAGTATTTTAGGCACTTTAAGTACTCTAAGTACTCAATTCAATTATGAACTTTCCATTCTTTATAACTTTATGAACTAAATTTTGTTATTTTTACAAATTATTTTTTTTAAAAACTTACATAGGTATGAAAAAAACAATTCTAATTACCGGGGGTGCAGGATTCATTGGTTCTCATGTTGTCAGATTATTTGTAAACAAATATCCTGATTACAATATTGTAAACCTTGATAAATTAACGTATGCGGGCAATCTTGCTAATTTAACCGATATTGAGCAAAAACCCAATTATAGCTTTGTTAAAGCTGACATTGTTGATGCTCAGGAAATGAACGCTTTATTCGAAAAATATAATTTCGATGGTGTAATTCACCTGGCTGCCGAGTCGCATGTGGATCGTTCAATTGCCAACCCCATGGAATTCATCATGACCAATATTGTTGGTACAGTGAATTTGTTGAATGCAGCCCGCAATGCATGGAAAGATAGTTTTGAAAACAAACGCTTCTATCATATTTCTACCGATGAAGTCTATGGTTCGTTGGGAGAAGAAGGGCTTTTTACAGAAGAAACCGCTTATGATCCCCGTAGTCCATATTCAGCTTCCAAGGCCAGTTCCGATCATTTGGTAAGAGCGTATTTTCATACCTACAAATTACCGATTGTTATTTCTAACTGTTCAAACAATTACGGACAATTTCAATTTCCTGAAAAATTATTGCCTTTGTCTATCAATAATATTAACCATAATAAAACAATTCCTATTTACGGAAAAGGTGAAAATATCCGCGATTGGCTCTATGTGGTAGATCATGCCCGTGCCATCGATCTCATTTTCCATGAAGGAAAAACAGGTGATACCTATAACATTGGCGGAAACAACGAATGGACCAATATTGACCTTATTCACAAACTATGTGAAATTATGGATAAAAAACTCAATCGTGAACCGGGAACTTCACTGAAATTAATCACTTTTGTTAAAGACCGTGCAGGACACGATTTACGTTATGCCATTGATTCATCAAAATTACAAAACGAACTGGGATGGAAACCTTCCCTGCAATTTGAAGAAGGCATGGAAATTACAGTTGATTGGTATCTGAACAACGAAGAATGGCTCAACAATGTTACTTCTGGTGATTATCAAAAATATTACGACAAGCAATATGTTAAACGGTAATGATCAACAAAGGCGATCACTTATCTGCCCTTATTCTGAAAACTTAATGAACTTTTCAACTTTATAAACTTTATTACTCCTTTAATGTCGATACTTGGAAATATATTTGCTTCAAAAAAAATGAGACAGCCCATTAATCTGGCTGCAATCGGGACAGATATGCATTCACATTTAATCCCGGGTATTGATGATGGTTGTCCTACTATGAACCATTCTGTTGAATTGATCAGGGAAATGAAAGATCTTGGGTTCAGCAAAATAATAACAACACCTCATATTCAGGGCGAGGTGTATAAAAATACGCCAGAAATCATACTTTCCGGTCTGGAAGATGTACGTAAAGCCATAAAAATTGCAGGAATCAATGTTCAGCTGGAAGCTGCAGCCGAATATTTGCTGGATGATTTTTTTGCTGAAAAATTGCAGGCTAAAAACCTGCTAAGTTTTAGCAACAAACACATTTTGGTTGAACTTTCCTATTTTAGTCCTCACCCTAATCTGTTCAATTTTATTTTTGATCTGCAAATAGAGGGATATAAAGTGATATTAGCCCATCCTGAACGTTATTCCTATTGGTTTAACAGCTATAATAAATATGATGAACTTAAAGACAGAGGGGTGTTTTTTCAGATGAATACCATCTCCTTAGGCGGTTATTATGGCCCAATGGTAAAAAAACAAGCTGAAAAGATGGTAGATTTGGGTATGATTGATTTTCTGGGAACAGATATGCACAATACCAATTATCTTCAGGGATTACAGGATGTCCGTTATGAAAAATACCTGGACAAAATACTATCTTCAGGAAAAATTATGAATGGGAGTTTATAAATAACCGAAATTGAACTCAAAAAAGTTTGTATATTTGAAGAAGAGTTTTCTGCTGAATAGAAAAATTCTTTCTTAATAAACAGTTATGGAAATAAGTAAGACATTGTATGTTAAGTATATGGTTTGCAAGTGCTGCATCCGCATCCTAAGGCAGGAGCTGGAGCAACACGGCATTCAGATACATCGTATAGTGCTTGGCGAAATTGATATCAGTTATGATAGTATTAAAATTACAGATGTCGGTATTGAAAAAATAATCAACAACAATGGTTTTGAGCTGGTTACCAATAAAGACAAAATACTGGTAGAACAGATTAAAACGGCTGTAATTGAGTTGGTGCACTTTGCCAATAATATGAATTCCATTATCCGAAACTCCGATTACCTGGTTGAAAAACTGGGTTATTCTTACCAGCATTTGTCTGCCGTTTTTTCCAAATACGAGGAAAATACCCTCGAAAAATATATCATTCTCCACAAAATAGAAAAAGTAAAGGAAATGATAGAATACGGCGATCTTACCCTGAGTGAAATTGCTTTTACAATGGGTTACAGCAGTGTTCAATACCTTTCCACCCAATTTAAAAACATTACCGGCATATCGGTAACCGATTACAAAAAAGCACCTGATGTAGAGCGTAAATCCATAGCAGAGATTTAGGAAGGTAGGCAATGGCATTTTTTAGATAAACGCACGATTTTATTACAAAAACAATTATTCATACAAATTCAGCAATGATTTTTTAGCTTAAAAGAAATAAGAATCATTTATTGTTATATTTAAATCAGAGTATTAAATCTTCTGATTTTTTAACGCGGATATGCATGATCCCTGAAGTGAAACGCTGATAAACATAGATGTTTAAAATCAGAAAGACATATAAAAATCTGCGAATATCCGCGTTTCCCGAAGATTCGGGATCCATTTTATCCGCGTGCTAAATTTTCAAATCAATAATAAAGATGTAATTATTATTATTCGAAGGACATCAACAATAAAGAGGTTGATCCCCTTGGGGAAAGATATTCATTTTATCAAACTATAACGAAAAGATGAAATATGTAGTAGTCTTTCGAAATTTGGGATCATCGTTTCTTGAACTACAACATTTTTATGATTGGCATAATATCGTTGATATAATGAACTAAATTATAAATCATTTTAGTATTAAATAGTATAAAATATTTTAAAATCGCGCTCATTACAATATCTTTCGCCGATTTTTCATAATTTTGCACTTTATTTAAAACGAAACAGATGCTAAGAACACACGATTGCGGAGAATTAAACTTAAGCAATATAAATCAAGAAGTTGAATTGAGTGGTTGGGTACAACGCTCCAGGGATCTAGGAGGTATGACTTTTGTTGATCTGCGCGACAGATACGGAATTACACAATTGGTCTTCAATATGGAAACCGATGCTGCTTTGTGCGAACAAGCCCGCAAATTAGGCCGGGAATATGTGGTTACCATTAAAGGGATGGTTACCGAACGTAGCAACAAAAACCTGAAAATGCCTACCGGGGAGATAGAAATTACAGTACAGCATATCGAAATTCTTAATCAGTCCAAGCTTCCGCCTTTTACTATCGAAGACAATACCGATGGCGGTGACGAACTGAGGATGAAGTATCGTTATCTCGATTTACGCAGGAATCCTGTTAAGAAAAACCTCGAATTGCGCCATCAGCTTTCGATGGAAACCCGCAATTATCTCAATGCTTTGAGATTCATTGAAGTTGAAACGCCTTATTTAATAAAATCCACTCCCGAAGGTGCACGCGATTTTGTGGTTCCATCGCGTATGAATGCCGGTGAATTTTACGCCTTACCACAATCACCACAAACTTTCAAGCAATTACTGATGATTTCGGGCTATGACCGTTATTTTCAGATTGTAAGATGTTTCCGTGATGAGGATTTACGTGCCGACCGTCAACCTGAATTTACACAAATCGATTGCGAAATGTCGTTTGTTACTCAGGAAGATATTCTGAATACTTTCGAAGGACTTACGAAACATCTTTTCAAGGCCATTAAAGGCATTGATATTAATGAAATACCAAGAATAAGCTATGCCGATGCCATGAAATATTATGGTTCCGACAAGCCTGATATCCGCTTCGATATGCAGTTTGTGGAATTAAATGAGGTATGTAAAAACAAGGACTTCAAACTTTTTGATGAAGCTGAACTGATAATTGGTATCAATGCGAAAGGCTGCAGCGAATATACCCGCAAACAGCTGGATGAACTCACCGACTTTGTAAGGAAACCTCAGATAGGGGCAAGCGGCTTAATTTATCTCAGATGCAATACCGATGGCAGCCTGAAATCTTCCGTTGATAAATTCTATACCCCCGAAGATTTGAAATTATGGGCCGAAAAATTCAATGCACAAGCCGGTGATTTGATATTGATACTGGCCGGTAACAAAGTAAAAACACAAAAAGCTTTGTGCGAACTCCGCCTCGAAATGGGGCAACGCCTTGGATTAAGAAATCCTGATAATTATGCCCCTTTATGGGTAATAGATTTCCCATTGCTGGAATGGGGGGAAGAAGCCCAACGTTTTTATGCGATGCATCATCCTTTTACTTCACCCAAAACAGAAGATATTGAAATGCTGGAAACCAATCTGCATGCAATTAGAGCCAATGCCTACGATATTGTCATCAATGGCGTGGAAGTGGGGGGAGGTTCTATCCGTATACATAACAAAGACTTACAGAAAAAGATGTTTTCCATACTTGGGTTTACAGATGAAGAAGCGCAAAATCAATTTGGATTTTTAATGAATGCCTTTGAATACGGGGCACCGCCTCACGGAGGAATCGCTTTTGGTTTCGACCGATTGTGTTCTCTTTTCGGAGGAAGTGAAAGCATACGCGATTTTATTGCCTTCCCCAAAAACAATGCAGGCAGGGATGTAATGATAGATTCTCCTTCTACTATCAGCGACGAACAGTTGAAAGAGTTAAGTCTTATCATTCATAAAGAAAAATAATATGCTGTGTTAATTACAGTGAAAATCGTATAATGTTGTAATAAAAAGGCAAAATCTTATAAACTATTCAAGTTATTAGTCTTTAATATTGCAATCGGAATAATACTAAAAAAATGAGAAAAATATTTTTTACCCTGGCAGCAATTTTATTGCTGCTAAATGCTAAAGCTCAGGTATCAAAAGAAGATAACAAAGTGGAAGTTATTGTTTGTTCTGAGTTTCATGAAACCAAAACATTGAGTGAAATTGCAGCAACACAGGCTGGTCTTCAAAGTATTAATGATCAGATCAGGAAAGAATCTGAAGACAGAAAGAACAGGAAAGCCTATAATAAGAAAACCAATGTGAATGCATTGCCCTTAAAAGAAGACCCTATTGCTCAGAAAACGATGGGAAACCGCCAATCGCAGACACTGTTGACTTCCTGGGAAGGATTGGCAGGCTTGAGCTATCCTCCTGATCCATCCGGAGCTGCAGGTCCTAACCATTATGTACAGGCGGTGAATTCTTCCTATCAGATTTTTACCAAAACCGGAGGTAGTGTTACCGGAGGAGGTCCTTTTACACTGGGTAGTTTATTATTTAATTCTAATGATGGTGATCCTATTGTTTTATATGATAAGTATGCTGACCGTTGGGTTATTACTGAGTTTAAATCGGTTGGCAGAAAAGTTTTATTTGCAGTATCCAAAACACCAGATCCTACAGGGCAGTATTACACCTATCAATTTACTTCTCCTCAGTTTCCCGATTATCAGAAATTTTCCATCTGGTCAGATGGTTATTATATGACTTCCAATCAATCTACCCAAAAAGTATTTGTATTTGAAAGGGATTCTATGCTGGCAGGATCAGCAACATCAAGAGCACTCAATAAAACATTTACACCAGTCAAGACTACAGGTTTCTTTTGTCCATTGCCGGCAGATGCTGATGGTCAATTGCCTCCTGCAGGAACTCCCTGTCCGATTTTTTCTTATGAGGATGATGGCTGGGGTACCGGTTATATAGATAGAATTAATATTTACAAAATGAGTGTGGTTTGGGGTAGTACGCCAACTGCTACTATTATGGTTGATGCTCAGTTACCAACTGAGCCTTTTGATGCTTCTTACAATCAGAACTGGGATGATATTGCACAACCCGGTACTACTGCCAAGCTTGATGGTATTGGAGGAGTCTTTACTTACAGAGCTCAATTCCGTAGATGGACCGGTTACAATACTGTAGTCTTGAATTGTGGTGTAAAAGTAAATACTTCCACAGGACAAAGAAGTATTAGATGGTACGAATTGCGTCAGAATACTACAACCAACGAATGGAGCATTTATCAACAAAGTACCTTTGCTCCTGACAACCTGAACCGTTGGGTGGGAAGTATTGCCATGGACGACAATGGAAGCATTGGACTAGCTTATGCTGTTTCAGGATCTACAGATGTATATCCGGGAATCAGATATACAGGACGTTTGGCTTCAGACACGCTTAATCAAATGAGTTTTGCTGAACAAACCGTGGCAGTTGGAAATTCAGCTCAAACTTCCAACAATCGTTTCGGTGATTATTCACATACTTCACTTGACCCTTTGGATGGTACTATTTTCTGGCATACTGGCGAATATATATTAAACGGTCAACCAGCAACTAAAATATTTTCCTTTAAGTTTCCGCTGGGTTCATCCGGGATTAAGGATAATGCAAATTCTTTCTCATTTGCTGCATTTAACAATGGGGGTGAAATTAAAATCATCCTCAAAAATTTACCTGAAAACAATGGATTACAGCTAGATTTGTTCGACATCAAGGGCAGATTAATTGAAAGTAAAAATTTATACCCTTCGGTAAATACACTGGAAACTGCATTCAACAGCTCTGGCCTTGCCAAAGGAACTTATCTGGTAAGAATTGGCAGTGTAAATACCAATTTCCAGAAAGTTGCTAAAGTTATTGTTGATTAATTGATTGTCAGATATTTATAATAATATACCCGGGCTTGAATATTTCTTTTAATCCCGGGTTTTTGTTTCTTTTAAAAATATAAAATATGCGTAATCTATTCTTTTTTATAGGAATATTACTGATTGTTTCTTGTAAAACTTCAGAAAAACAAGTCATTCATCCAATTGTATCCGATACAGTAAAAGGGAAAAATATCGGGATAGTTTCTCACCAATACAAGGAAAAAGGATGCGACATCATTATCATTGTCAATAAAGGAAATGATAAACCTTTGCATTTAATCCCGATGAATGAACTGGAAGTAAAATTTAACAAAGATAAACTGAAAATTTCTTTTGATTATTTACCGTTGAGAGTGAAAAATCCCGAGGGCTGCAATGAGGGAATTCCTGCAGAAATCACTAATATTGCCATTGAAGGGAAATAATTATTGCCGTTTAAGTTAAGAGCTTGATAGCGTGCATTTATGATTTCAAAATGGATGAGAATAATATCAACAAAATATGTTTGGTTTTAATTTGCGCTTTTACGGAGTAAGCATTCAATGACAATAAAGCAAATTCCCCTGATATGGAAGAAAACAAAACTCATCTTTATTTATTTGATTCTTTTAACTGGCTCTGCCAGTGTTTCCCTGCATACCAATCGTTAAGGTCTCCTTTTAGAGCCTTTCCCGATTTTTCATTGGGAAGAGGTTAGGGTGAGGTCGTGTTAATTTTGCAAAACTATTATTTTGTTTTTATGAAATTTTGGGCAGCTTAGCGTTTGGCTACAACCTCACCCCCGTCTCTCCTAAAAGGAGAGGTGCTACTGTACTGTAAATGTGACATATTAGTGCGTTGTAGTAAGCTTACTATTTTTACAAATGTATGAAATTAATGGTAAAATTATAGTGTATTCATATATTTTTCAATACCCTGTAAAACTCCAGCTATGTTTGTCATTACGCTTTTATTTTCAAAGCGAATTACCTTTAATCCAAGTTCATTCAGCTCATACGTTCTGTTTACATCTCTTTCATGTTGAATTTCCTGTAAATGAACGCCACCATCAATTTCAATAACCAATTTCAATGTATGACAATAAAAATCTACGATAAATCGATTAATTGGATGCTGTCTTCTAAATTTTAAACCGTGAAACTGATTATTTTGAAGATATTGCCATAATTTCGTTTCTGCCACAGTCATGGTTTTCCTTAAAACACGGGCTCGTTTTATAATTTCTTCCGAAGCTCCGAAATAGAAATTTTCCTTGCCTTTTACGAATACCATACTACAAAGTTAAAATTATTTATTAAACAGTCAGAAAATTTGCAATTAGCTCTGCCAGAATTCCTCTCCTCTTAGGAGAGGTGCTACTGTACTGTAAATGTGATATGTTAGTGCGTTGTAGCAAAGTTTTTATTTTTTACAAATATATGAAAGTTTCTTTAATGCAATAATATTTATAATTAGCTCTGTAAGAGTTCCTCTCCTTTTAGGAGAGGTTAGGTCGTGTCAATATTGCAAAACTATTTTTTTATGTCATTATGAGCAATGCGTTGTAGCAAGCTTATATTTTTTTACAAATGTATAATTTTTTTTAATGCAATAATATTTATAATTAACTCTGAGTTCCTCTCCTTTTAGGAGAGGTTAGGTGAGGTTGTCCAATTTTGCAAAACTATTATTTTGTTATTATGGCGTTATGGGCAATGGCGTTTTACTTAGGGTCAGTAAAAGTAGTAAGTACATTTGCAACCTCATCCCCGCTTCTCCTAAAAGGAGAAGAGTCAGATTCCCAGTAGTTTGGTATGTAAGTGGGTTGTAGCAAGCTTAATATTTTTTACAAATGTATGAAAGTTTTTTTAATGCAGTATTATTTATAATTAGCTCTGCTCTAACGCCTCTCCTTTTAGGAGAGGTTGGGTGAGGTTGTATAAAGTTTGCTCAAATCAATCCTGAAAAAAGTACCCTTAATCCTCATTAAGAATCATAACAGGCTATCACCAGAAACCAGAATAGAGGTTCTCCTAATCAAATTTATCTTTATTTCAAAGCACTAATATTTTAAAAAGCTCTGCTCTAACGCCTCTCATCTTAGGTTAGGTCGTGTTAATTTTGTATAACTATTATTTTCATGCCATTATATGCAGTGTACATCCTTTAAACAGAAGAAAGCAGGAAAAGAACAATGCAAAAAAAAAGCTCCAAACAGGAGCTTTTTTAATAAAAATTTCAATAGTAATTATTTGATGGCATTTTCAAATTCAGCTGTTTTTGCAAATTTTGCAAATTCTAAATCGTCTTTTGCCTGTGCTTTAAATGAAGCATCCTGAGCAATGGCTTTTTTAAGGTTATCATATACCATATTGGCATTGTTATTTCTTGCAGCAATAATTGCGGCCAGGTAAAAAGTCTGAGCATCTTTTGTAGCACAATCAATCGTTGTAGCTGCTGAAGTAGCATTTCCGTTCAATAAGGAAGCTAAAGCCACATTGTAATCACAGGAAGTTTTTCCGAATGAACTTACAGCACCGGCATAATTGCCGTCTTTTATCATGATAACACCCAGATTATAGTTTTGGTTAATACCAGCTTTTTGAGCGGTTTCAAAATAGGCTTTTGCAGCTTTGTAATCTTTTTTCATCAGGGAAACTACCCCTAAATTATTGATTACAGTAGCATTATTGGGAGACAATGTATTTGCCTTTTCAAGGAAAGAAGATGCTTCGTTGGCATTTCCCTGTGCAATTGCTATGTAAGCAGCATTGTTATAGCCTTTCCAGTCTTTTGGATACACTGTGGTTGCAGCTTTGTATATTTTTAATTGTGTGTTTAAATCTTTGGTTAAGGTAGCAGCATATAATAATTCTTTGTTGTCTAAAGAATCAGGAGCTGTAGTTGATAACATAGCAATTCTTTCGTCAGATTTCTTAGGTTCAAGGAAATTAACTGAAATTTCAGCTCTTCTTAATGGAGGAAGAATTTTGTCTTCAACTTGTTGGAAAACAACTGTCATGTTTCTCATTTCCTGTTCTCTTTTGTCTCTGTCCACCTGAGCTTTGATTACATTGATCATGGTGTTTTTATCTTTGATATCAGATTTTTCCAATGATGCAAGGAAACCATCCCAGTCTTCGCCATTCGCTTTTAAGTTGTAAGTTACCACGTTTTTCAAATCCTTGAATTTGGTTTTGGTTTTTTTAGCCAGGTCTTTAATGAATTTGTCCAGTTGTTCTTCGGTATATTTATTAGCAGTTTTAGCTCTGTTTTCAGAAAGACCTGCATTCTTTTTTTCCTCGCCTTCTGGTGAAGCCCATGCAGTAATATCAATATTTTTAATTGCCCAGTTTTTAGCAATGGCATCGTTCATTTCCTTGATGCCCAATTGAGCTTCAACCGCTTTGTTCAGGTCGATTTTAAAGTTAAGGTTGAACATATTAACCAAAAAGTAAATTGTAGCTTTTTTATTAAGAACGGTTTCTTTTTCATAACCATCAGGTGTCAAAATTGAAGCACCAGTAGTTTTAATTCTTTGAGAGGTATAAATTAAGCCATCAGCCAGTTTGGTTTCACCCAATTCAACTGCTTTTTTTAATCCTTTCACGTTTTCTCTTGTTGAGCTTTCTTTTACAGCTTCTTTAGCCAGATGAGCAACAGGATTTACCACCAGTTGTGATTTATTCATTTCAGGTTTATAGTCAATTACATCAGAGTAGGTAAACGATCCGCCTGTTTTGCTGTTAATGGTTGTTCCTTCGCCTTCTGCTTTTTCACCTTTCAAATAGAAAGATTTCAAAGTTGTACTTCCACCTTCATATTTTAAAACAGGTTGAATAAAAGCACCGGCTTTTTTATTAAAATAACCTGCAGGGATAGTACCTTTTATGCTAACGGCTACTTTATCACCATGAACTTCTAATGGATTAGGAGTAACCTCATATTTTACTTCTCCGTATTTTTTTACCATTTTGCTGAGGCTGTTGCATCCAGCAAACAAAACACTTACTAAAAATAAGGCTGATAAAAGTTTAATACTCTTGTTTTTCATTGTATTATAAATTAAAATATTAATAATTAAAAGTCAATTTTTTTGCAAATATAAGACAAAAATGTGAGTACACAATATATATTGTGTAAAAAAAAGTAATAAATAATTGTTATTAAAACAATTACTAATATAATTTTTCACGTTTTTTCAAATAAGGATACAAAACCTGATGAAAACCAAGATTGATATCTGCTTCAATAAAATCAATTTTATAGTGTGCACATCGGGTCTTTAGCTCATTTTCAAAAGTTTTTACAGCATCAATATAATTTGTTCTTACTTCGGATGGGTTTATTTTAAGTTCTCTGCTGTTTTCAACATCAATAAATTTATAGGGCCGGTTGTCAAATTCAAAATTCAGTTCTTTGTTTTTGTCCGTAACATGAAAAAGAATGACTTCATGTTTGTTGTATTTCAAATGTTGCAAAGCCTGAAACATATCTTCCGCTTTTCCTTTATTTTCGAACATATCACTAAAAATAATGATGAGCGAACGTTTGTGAATACCTTCGGCAATCAGATGCAGGGCTTCAGCAGCAGAAGTTTTTTTACGTATTTCGGTTGAAATAGGCGTTAAAAGCTCTTCCAGCTTATTATAAATGAGTTTATGATGGGTTAAGGTTGATTTACAGGGTGTATGAGTTTCCAGTTGTTCGGCAAAAACACTTAAACCTACAGCGTCTCTTTGTTTTCGCAACATATACATAATGGCAGCTACAGCATACACCGAAAATGAAATTTTATTTGGTTTTTCAAAACTCACTTCCTGATTAAACGGGTAATACATGGATGAAGAGTCATCTATTACAAGCTGACAGCGTAAATTAGTTTCTTCTTCGAAACGTTTTACGAAAAGTTTATCGGTGCGTCCGTATAATTTCCAATCGACATGCTTTACAGACTCCCCGGAATTATAAAGGCGGTGTTCGGCAAATTCTACCGAAAAGCCATGCAACGGACTTTTGTGTAAACCGGTAATAAAACCCTCAACAACCTGCCGGGCAATAAACTCTAAGGAGCCGAAGGGTGATATCCGGCTTTGATCAATATTTTTTTCTACCATAAATGGTTTTCTAGAGCTTATAACAGCGCCTCTAATTTGCTGATAAGTACATTTTTAGGAACGGCACCCACTTGCTTGTCGACGATTTCTCCGTTTTTGAAAAATAAAATGGTTGGAATATTTCTGATACCATAACGGGAAGTAGTAGCTGGGTTACTGTCTACATCCAGTTTTCCTACTACGGCTCTGCCCTCAAATTCTTTGGCTATTTCTTCAACAATGGGGCCGAGCATTCGGCAGGGTCCGCACCATTCAGCCCATAAATCAATAATTACCGGTTTGTCTGATTTCAGGACAATTTCTTCGAAATTTCCATCTGTAATTGCTAATGCCATAACTATAATATTAAAAATTTTTCTTGTTTTTTTCTTTTACAAACATACAACAAATTTTTTATAGTGCTAAAAATAATTTAATAATTTATCTCAATTCTTGATTTGAATAAGTCATTCGTCGCTCCAGATTTCAATCAGTCTTTTTCACTGAATTGAAAAACATAAAATTATTAAAAGCGCTGCTTTAATAGAGATTCTCAGTTTTAAAAATTATTTACTGCCCACTACCTCTATCCAATTTCCGGCATACCTTGCATTAATGGTATTGTCGTACATGGCTTCGCAACTTACTGTTGGTAAATAAAATTTTCCCAGATAGCTTGTATTGAGCATGATTTTAAAGGTTTTGGACTGATGCTGATTCAGGTCGAAATAGGTATAAACCCTGTCGTCGCGTATATCCTGGTAATTAAAGTAAGAAGCATTGGTATTGGATTGCGCAAATTCGCTCATACGTGCATTGAAAATCTCCCAGCCTGAAGGGAAAATCTGAGTCAAAGCCAGTTGTTTGTAAACACCTCTGCTTCCCGGATTGGTAACGCAGACTTCAACTGTAAAATTAGTCCCTTGTTCTAAGCTTGCCGGATTGATACGCTGCCCTGTCATATTTTTATATTCAACTGTCATTTTCAAATCATTCTGAACAGAAGTTTTATCACCTGTTGCTGGAATTCCCTGTGTAACTACACGGGCATACAATATGTTTTTACCGGAATTACTTATTTGAACAATCCCCTTTTTTGTATTTTGCCTGACTCCTAAATCAGTTGTTGAAATCGATTTTTTAGTTTGAATCACTATAGCTTGGTTCCCATCGGCTTTATAGGAAATATTTATTCCAGAACCCGCAGCATCACCAGCAAACCTTGAAATAGCAATCAGACAATAAGCTGTGGATTGGGTACTCATCCATTCGCTTTTACATAGCTGGGCAGAAATATCTCTCACCAGCGGAGCTGCTTTTGCTTTCTGGTTCATCAGACACAAACATTGTACTATCATGGCTTTGTCTCTTACATCCGAACCATAAGTGTACCAAAGTTCACGATAAGGCTTGATATAAGTTGGTGCATTGGCAATTAAATTTTTTGCAACTTCCGGTTTTCCGGCCAGCTGATAGGCTGCAGCCAACTGCCAGCGTGCAGTCAAAGAAAGTCCTTTGAATTCATACAATTTATTCATTGCTCCCAGTTCGGGAGATTTGGCAAGCGCCAGTGTATACAGGCGGTAAGCCTGGATAAGGTCATCATTATAATAGCTTGCATTGATTGACCAGCTTACAGCTTTTTGTTTCTGGTATTTTTTCCAGGCAGCGATGAAACCCATTGGCAATTGATAACCTTTCATTTCAGCTTCCAGCATAAAATGCCCGGCATAATTACTTCCCCAATCGTCAGCATATTGAGCACCCTCCCAATAACCCAGTCCACCATTGTTAAGCTGAAAAGACTTTAAACGCTGGATGGCTGCTTTGATGTTTTGTTCTGTTCTTGCTTTTTGATTGACCGATAAATCAACCAAACCTGCAATATATAATTGCGGGAAAACAGTTGAGGTTGTTTGTTCTATACAACCATGCGGATATTCAATCAAATAGCTTAAGCGTTTTTCGAGATTTAACGGTGGAATGGAAGAAACTTCCATCTTTGCCTTATTAGTCCCTTGCATACCAATGAGCTGATAATTTGCATTCCAGGTTTTACCGGGTTGAATAATACTTTCAACCACATCTGTAACTTTAGGATTTGGATTGCGAATGTCAATTTCAATATCATGAACTGCTTTTTGGCTGCCACTTGTAGCAATAATTTTAATTTTGCCAACACCTGTTATTTCTTTCACTTTCAATTCAAAATTAAGCATTTCATCGCCGGGTGTTTTAAATGTCAAACTTCGGGTGTTGCTTCCATTTATTGTAAATTGATTGTCAGCAATAATCTGTACTTTAACATCACGTATGGATTTTTCCATAGCAAAAACACTTACCGGTAGCTTTACCGTTTCACCAGGACCGACAACCCTTGGCAAAGTACCCAGCACCATCAGAGGTTTACGAACAGCCACTGCTTTTTCGGCACATCCGTATTTGCCTTTGTCACCAGCAACCACCATTACCCGAACCGAACCAACATATTGAGGCATTTTAAAACTATGGGTTTTTGATTGTCCTTTGCCCAATTCGAAGGGACCTAAGAATTTAACCATTGGAATAAAACGGTTGGCTTTCAAGCTGCCTTTATTTAATCCTTCACCATCGCCGCCAATGCTCAAAATACGCTGTAATTCACCGGTGTAAGCTCCCATTACCATATCAAACAAATCCCAGGTTTTAATTCCCAGTGCTTCGCGTGCATAAAATGCCAGCCAGGGGTTGGGTGTTTTAAACCTTGTTAAATCAAGCAAGCCTTCGTCCACAATGGCAAGGGTATAGGTCATCGGTTTCCCTTTTTCTTCTTTCACCGTGATGGATGCATGCTGTTCCGGGAGCAAGACATTTTTCATAGCAATTACAGGTGAAAGGTGTGTATTGGGATCTTCCACTAAAATAGGAAGGATGCCATACAAACGAATGGGCAAATCATTTACGGTTTGGGCATGCGGTTGAATCAAGGTCACATAGGCATAACAATTGGGCGCCATTTCTTCACTAACGTCAAAAACGAATTCTGTATTTCCTTGTTTCGTTGGGATCCAGAATGATTTTAATACTTTTGAACCGGTTTCCAGTGTAAGTAAAGCCCTTCCGTCAGCAGATGTCGGAATGGTAATTTTTACTTTTTCCCCGACATTGTATTTTTCTTTATCTGCTGTAAAAGTAAGCATGGTAGCAGCTTGCTTTTCGCCACCGGGAGCACGGGAATAGCCATACCAATCAACATATACAACTTTTCCAGAACTATGCCCCGATTTTTGATCGGTTACTTTTATCAAATAACGTCCCCAATTGTCGTGATCAATATTAAGTTTATAAATTCCTTTTCCTCCTGTTGTTGAAATTGTTGAAGAATCTTTTAACTGACTGTAGGAAGTTGAAATAAAATCAGCCTGAGAACCCGATTCTGAATTGTCCCACCACCAGCGCCATTCAATTTTATACAATTCTACCTTTAATTTGTTGGAAGGAACAATCATGCCATTGTAATCCAGATTCAACAAATTGACGGAATATGATTTATCGGTATACAACATCCGGTCATTGTTCGAATTCTGTGGTACACTTATGCCGGCATAGCTCAGATAAGGATAATAAGGGAGTGTAAATCTGTCAACACTGAAGTCGCCACCTGCTTCAAATACAGTGGTTTCAAAATTGGCTTTCAACATACCCGGAGCAGCCGTTGTAATATTTATATCCGGGTTTATGATAGCTTTCCCCGATTCATCTAAGTTTCCGCTAAAAATACTGATATTTTCTGAAGAAAATCCGGAACCTGGGTTATCAAAAATATAGTTTGGATATTTTTTAAAAGTAGTAGTTGAACGGCTTAGTGTAAGGTTTACTGTAGCTTTCAGGTTTCTAGCAATTGCACCGGTTAGCCAGTGGACTTCAAGATTTCCTCTTGCAGCATCATTCTTTATCAGGTATTCTTTCCCAAATCCAAATTTAATTTTCAAACGATTGGGTTTAACCGTTTCGATCTTAAGATTTTTCTGAAATTCAACACCTCCAACCTTAACTTTTGCCTGCCAGTTGCCGGTGGCTGCATTGCGTTCTGTTGCGGTCCGGAAATCGTAAAATCCATTCATGGAAGTTGTTTTGATCATTCTTTTTACAATCTGACCATTGGGATTGATCAGGTCGAAAGTAACCGGATGGTTTCCGGGCAGTATTTTTTCTTTATCTTCTAAAATGAAAGTGAGATAGAGTGAATCTCCGGGACGCCAAACGCCACGTTCACCATAAATAAATCCTTTTAGCCCTTTTTGAACAGTTTCTCCACTTACATCAAACATACTCAGTGATAAACTAGCGCCTTCCACCATTTTCAGATAGCCCCGCTGATCATCTTTCTTTGCAATCAATACAAATGGTCTTCTTTTTAACTTGATTTCAGCCATTCCATCTTGATTGGTAGTAACACTTCCTAATAATTGCTGCTGATAATCGTAAAATTCAACGCTGGCGTTGGAAATGGGATGGGTAGTTACCAGATTGGTAATATATACATTAAAATTTCCTGAACTGCCTGCTTTTGCAATAATACCCAAATCGGAAGCCAACACATTGCGAATGACAGCTTTTTGATTATAATAAGATTTGTTACATGGATTATCACGCTGATCCCAATCGTAATCATAATATCCTTCATCATCATAATAATCACCATAATAGTAATTATCATAATACCAGCCGTCTTCTCTTTCATTGTCATCGTTCCATGAAACCAGGTCAATATCAGCACTTTCTGCTTCTCCTTCACATGCATAAGTTGAATATTGTTTTTTAAAACTTATTCGTACCGAGTAGATTGAACCTGCTTCTGTTTTGATAAGTTGAGAAAGATCTATCGAAAAACGGTTCCATTTTCCATAATTTAGCACATTATTTAAAGGCATGGTCTTTTTAAGAACGGTTCGTCCAACTCTTGCCAGTTGCTCCTGACCACTCAGGTCGTTTACCTGTAAAAACTGTATGATATTATTTTCATAAATACGGGTCACTTTTATATCAATAGCTTTCAGGTTAACTGCTTCAAAAGCTAACATTAATCCATTGGAAGAAGGCATAATTACACCATTTCCGATAAAACGGACATTGGGTTTGATGTCTTCGAAAGTAATTTCTTTATTTAAAGTAAGTCCTAATGTCTCCCCGTTCATGTTCTTTACAGAAGATTCAATTGTAAGAGTAGCATCTCCTGATTTTTTAAGCGGTGGATAAATCCGCAATTCATTGTCTTCAATTGCATACCGCAAATCCATTGATTTTGCAATTTTAATCAGTCCTTCAAGGTTCTGGTTTTCCATCAAAGGATCTGAGAATTGCACCAGTAAATATTGCTCCTGTCCTTCCACCAGTCTAACATTGGTTATTTTAAAATCACCTAAATTCGGTATCTCGACCGTTTGTTCTCCCTTGGTTTTTGCCTCAATTGGTTTCCCTTTATATGAAAGACATACAAAGCTTTTTGATTTCCCACGTACCACTGAATCAACCTGAAAATAATGTATTTTTTTTTGAGCATCATGCACCCAATTTATCGACAATGGCTTGTCTCCCTGTTTGGCAGTTAAGACTTTTTCAATCTGCAAATCATCGGCTATATCAGCAGTATGTAGCGTCCCGTATAATTTTTCTAATGTTAAATCCGATTTATTATATGCTTTATGGTTTTCAATTTTGATTTCATAATCCTGTTGCATGGTTTGAAACTGAAATTCCATCGTTTTTTAATGAATCCGGCACTTTTAACAATTTTGACAAATAAAATTCCACTTCATAGAATTTTCTGGGTGGTAATTTTGTTTCGGGACAAAACTCAATGGTCCGGCTATCCAACCAGATAGCTTTGCCTTTGATGGAAGGTTTAAAACTGAATAATTTTTCTGTTACCGGAGTTCCGAATAAGGATGAATCAGCGTAATCGTTGACCAATCGAACTTTTACAGTGGTATGGGTAGATACCACACCCGATGTAAATGCCTGAACATACTCTTTAAAAGCAGGATTAACTCTTTTGAAATGATGCTTATGTGTAGCTATTTTATAAACTACAAAAGCAAGTACTACCACAGTAATTACTGTAGCAGCAATCTGGATGGTTTTTTTTCTCATAAAACGGATGTGGTTATTGGTTGAAACTATTACGTAACGTAATTAATTATTAAATTGTTATGCAATTATAATAATTTTACAAACCTACATTTATTTTAATCAAAAAAAGCAATTATTAGTAAATATTTTTTCCTTACATCTTATGTTAATTTTATCTGATTATTGTCAATCAGGATTGAGCATTGCAGCGTTTTAATTCTCTTTATTTTATTACCGTTTTTGCTCTAGAAATTGAATATGCTGCAAAATATCCAACGGCTCCATTGCTGATATTTCCTTTAACATTTGCCGGGGGTCCACTAAAAAGCGGTGTCGAAGGACGGGTAGCATCCTTGAGCTCCATAACAAATTTCTGAAAATCTTTGGTTATTCTCCATATTTCCAGCCCAATGGTATCACCGGGAAATGTTTTTTCATCCGGTTTTCTGTCTCTTAAATATCCAACGCCTATTCCATTGGTATAGTTTCCGTTATACATTTTGTCGTCTACTACCAATGGTTCCGTGATGGTATCGGTCATCAATTTATTGTTTTTATAGATATTAAACAGATAATAATCCTCAGTAGGAGGATCGAGAACATAACATTTAACCTCCCATGCTTCAAAAAAAGATCTATATTCCATTCTGATAGAATCAATGGTATTGATAGGATAAATTGTAGAATTTGCAGCATATTCTTCAAAATTACCATCATTGTCGATGTCAACATTTTTTATCAGTAAACGATAAGTCTTACCAATTATACCATAAGAATTGGGAGGTGTTTCGTAAACACCAGGACGGATAATGCTTTCTGTTAAAAGCAATACATTAGTGCCATCATCAATCGTAACCAAAGCGCCTCTGACTGCAGGAGCTGTATTGTTATAAAAATAAGCGGATGTTTTAGTAAGCCTTACCTGATGGGTCGTAGTGTCCGTTGATAGCCTTCCCTCTACTACTAATCTGGTATAGGAATCATCCAGATCAATATCCATTTTTTCGGTACAACTGTACAGTATGCTTATAAATGTCAAAAGGATTATATATTTTATTTTATGCATTTTATTAAAATTTAAAATTGTAAGTTATTGCGGGTATAAAACTAAAAAGATATGTTTTTTCGGCATAGGTTATATCCGGATTATCTTTGTCTTGTCTGAAATTAATGGCCCAGGCATTTTTTCTTCCATAGGCATTGTACAATGAAAAGTTCCATTCTGAACTCCATTTCCGATTTGGCTTTTGCTTACTTTTAATGGTTAATGCCAGATCTAAACGATGATAATCGGGCATGCGGTAAGCATTTCTGTCAGAATAAATCGGAACAATTTTCCCGCCGATATCGGCTCTTCCGGTAGGAAAGGTAACCGGAGAACCGGTATAGTAAATCCAATTGGCTGAAAAAGTCGTTCGTTTACTTATTTCATAATTAAAAACAATAGCAATATTGTGAGGTTTGTCGTAATAGGCCAAATAATTATTTCCATTGTTAATATCAGGGAAATCCCTGTCTGTTCTCGAAAACGTATAGCTAATCCATCCATTAATACGGCCTTCCGGAATTTTTACCAATACTTCCAGTCCTTTTGAGGTAGCTTCACCAAAACGAAGCTCTCCTTCTAATTTCTGATTGAGTAATAATTCTGCATGATCTTTAAAATCAATAGCATTTTGCATTTTTTTATAATAAACCTCAACGGATGTTTCCAGATAATTCCCAATAAAATTTCTAAAATATCCCAGGGCAAACTGATCACATAGTTGTGGCTTTATATTGGGACTGGCAGGAAACCAGACATCTAAAGGTGTGCCGGATGTTGAATTCTGAGCCAGCTGAATGTATTGGAAAGTCCTTGAATAATTTGCTTTTACTGATGATTGGTCGTTGATGGTATATGCAATTCCGAAACGAGGTTCAATTCCGGAATAGGTTTTGTAAATATCACCTGACGTATAAACTGTTGAGTCGGTGGATTCAAAATTTTTGTTATAATTAAAGATGGTTGCAGGACCCACATTTTGAAACATTGAAAACCTTAAACCATATTTCATATTGATTTTGTTGTTAATTTTCTGATCATTGCCTAAATACAATCCATTTTCCAGTGCATAGGTGGATGGAACAATAAATTCACTGAAAAAACTTTGAGAACCGGTACCTTTTGCCATTCCGGGGTCAAAAATATGATAAATACTGCTAATGCCGAATTTTATAGTATTCTTTGGATCAGCATACAGGGTAAAGTCTGCTTTTAAACCATAATCACGCATTTTTGAATTCCAGTCAAAAGAATTGGCTTCTCCTTCCGGTGTTCCTAAATAATAATCGTATTTGCTGTAAACAAACATAAAATTTGAAAAAAGTTTTTTTGAAAATAAATGATTCCATCTCAGCGTAAAAGTCTGATTTCCAGATGTTAATTTTGAGAAATCATTGTTAAAAACATCTCTTCCAAAATAACCGGAAAGATACAGTCTGTTGTTTTCATTAATTGTATGTGAAATTTTAGCATTAAAATCATAAAAGTAAAGTACATTTTCCCGAATTTTTTCGTCGGCAGCTAAAGGTAAAAATAGATCGAAATACGTTCTTCTCCCTGACATAATAAAGGAAGTTTTATCTTTTATCAAGGGTCCTTCAACAGTTAATCTGCTTGAAATTGTACCTATTCCGCCACAAGCCGTAAAATTCTTTTGATTACCATCATTCATTCTCACATCCAACACCGACGATAATCTGCCACCATAATTCATTGGAATATCTCCTTTGTAAATTTTTACATCTTTAATAGCATCGTTGTTAAATACAGAAAAGAAACCCAATAAGTGGGAGGCATTGTACACTGTGGCTTCGTCCAGTAAAATAAGATTCTGATCAGGACTTCCACCTCTGACACTAAATCCGGAAGAGCCTTCACTGGTAGTTTGTATACCCGGGAGCAACTGTAAAGCTTTTATCACATCCACTTCCCCCATAAATGCAGGAATTTTACGAATCGTCTTTGCATCCATCCTTACAACACTCATTTCGTTTTTTAAGACATTGTCGTTATTTCGTTTTTCGCTAATTACAACCTCTTTAAGTTCCTGTTGTCTGGGTTGTAATTCCACATTGATGGTTGTGTTTTCTTTAAGCTGGATTTTACGTTCAAAACTTTCGTATCCGATATATGAATAAACCAATGTATAGCTTCCTCCGGGAATACTTAAAGAATAAAAGCCATATACATTGCTGGCCACTCCGGTTTTTAATTCTCTGATATATACGGTAGCACCAAAAAGTTGTTCCCCTGTTTGTGCATCTTTAATGCTGCCACTTATGATTGGTTTTTTTTCTCCCCCATCATTCGGATTGCTAGCTTCAGCAAATGAGAAACAAAAAATCAGGAATAAGTTCAATAAATATAGTTTATAAAATTTCATAGTAAAAATTCAATTTAAGCAATAATATTCAAGTAGTTGATATTTAATTCAGGTAATGTTGAGTGAATTTATTGATGCATATTTCACCCAATTGTAAGAAACAATGGCTAAAGTTTAATGTTCTCAATAATAAGGTATATGTTACAAATCGTTTATTATTGAGTTTTCAGTAAGGATTCATCAATTTGTTAATTTACATCTTTTACTTATCTGCCAAATCCTCCAAACAAAAAACTGACAGTAAGCTGAGGGCTGTTATAATCAGATGATTTATAATATGAAACAACGTCTCCTGCACTATTTGTATATGTTTTATCAATTCCACTGACAAAACGATAGCCGGCTCCAATGTTTAATTTAAACCAACGGGCAATATTCATCTCCATTTCCAATTGTGGTGTAAGAACAAAAACCTGATCTAATCCAACCTTGGTATGTGATTCCTCATCAAAATCAGCATCCACCAAACCTATTGAACCCCATCCGATTTTGGTACTCACACCCCAATGCAATGCTTCTTTTCTATGGTGTATATAGCCCAGCCAAAATCCTCCATGGCCAAAAACTGTTCTCATTTGTGGGTAATTAACAATCTCTCCGTTTGATTGTTTTATTTTCAACCCATCTACATCGTGTTGTGTGGCTAAACCCATACCATAAGCTCCCATAAAAAATGTCTGATTTATTAAAACGGCACCACCCCCACCTGTAAATACTGCCAGATTTCCTCCTTTTGAGGAAAATTCAACAATAGGTGCTCCGAAACCATTGATGGATAATTTCCCGTTATTTCCAAATATATAATGTGTTGGTTTTTCTTCCTGTGCATTTAAAGAAATAGCAATCATTATAATTATAAGTGTAAAGATTAATTTTTTCATTTTTTTTAATTTATTGATTAAATAG
>CAIUKU010000133.1 GCA_903899825.1 uncultured Bacteroidales bacterium
CCTATATTAGTAATTTATTAAATAATGATATCCAGTTAATAAGTTATACCGGACATTTACGTGCATTAGCAATTATTTATGGCACACTCGAAAATCAATTTTCTGTAATTGAAGATCAGGACATTAAAGATTTTCTGGAAAATTATTCGCTTAAATTACCATTAATTCTAGCTGATTTAGAATTTTTAAATGCAAATGAGACAAAAGATATTATTCCAGCAATTAACGCTGCTTTGCAATTTGCTGATAAAATATTAACCAATAGTATATCAAACCCCTATAAACTTTTAGGATATATTTATACACTGGAAGGTTCATTGAATGGAGGGAAAATATTGAAAAATCATATCTGCGAAACATTTAGCTTACAAAACAATGAAGCTACTCATTATTTATCAGCTTTTGAAGAAGATTCTGATTTTTTTTGGGATCGATTCATCAATAAATTAAATACCAATATTATTGATAGTCAACAAAAAGATGATATCATTTCAGCAGCAAATGAAATTTTTTACGATTTGATGAAGATCTATGAGTTTCTGTATCCTATTGATGAAAAAACACTTGGGAACCATATAACTTTCTTTAATCCTGAAGCAGGAAATTACCCTATTCCTACCAATCCTTTTGAAATTAAGGCTGCAATTACTGCTGCAAATTTTTGCTGGAATGAATTTCCTTATTATAATAATCGTTTTGGTGAAAGGGGAAGGCGATTTGCAGTGAGTGATATTGTCTGGCTTGTATCATTGTGTGAGCTTTCAGATGAAGAAACCCTGAATCAGGTAAACTGGCTTGCTAATTTTTTAGCAATGCGTGGAATGCCAACATATTTGATGGAAACTCAAATGCAATTGCTCTATCATGAACTTTCAAAATTAATTCCTTCAAATGAACCTAAATATTTAAAATTATTTAAAACCTCAGAATATCTTTATAAACAAAGAACGAGTAAAATATCTGGATTTGATTTTGACAAATCTAATTCAGTTTTTGAAAATTATTTTGACGAATTTAAAGTTACTGACGATTTTTGTTTTGATACGAAAACAAATATTGGGAAATTGATAGCAAGTTCAATTTGTGATGAAAAAAACGGTATTCCTGATGCTAAAAAATCGCTCGAAGATTGGTTGAAAAATAAAAATATTTTCCCCGAAAACTGGGTATTGGCGGTTGAAAAAACCTATGCTAAAATAGAACTTCTAAATAAATAAAAATGCAAAACAATATCGATTTATCTTTTTTATCGGATTGGAAAGATGAAATTAATGTTTCATTGATGAAAAATAATTCATTTTGTGTCGCTTTATTTTCTGATGATGGAACATTGCTTTTTGCGAATACACCTATGTTGGGCCTGTTTAAAGGAGAACCAAGTAAAAGCCTGATTAATCCGGATTTTGAACGCCTTTTATCAATAGATTGTACTTCTCCTTTAATTTTTGACGGGTATTTAACCCTGGGTGATTATTCAACCGTAAATTCTTCAATAATGGCCCAGGTTTACCGTAAACAAAATAAATTATTGGTAGTAGGTGGTATAGATGCTTTGCAACTACTTGATCAAAATGCATCTATGCATCAATTGAATCAGGAAAACAGTAAGCTTCAAAGGCAATTATTAAAAGAAAAACACATACTGGAAATTACTTTAAATCAATTAAATGATGCCAATAATTCTCTTAAACAAATCAATGCAACTAAAGATAAGTTTTTCTCTATAATTGCTCATGACCTGCGTAGTCCTTTCACAAGCTTTTTAGGTCTCACTAAAATAATGGCAGAAGAATTATCAAGCCTGACCATGGAAGAAATCCAAAAGTTTTCAGTAAGTATGG
This sequence comes from uncultured Bacteroidales bacterium, assembly GCA_903899825.1. Classification (GTDB taxonomy): domain Bacteria; phylum Bacteroidota; class Bacteroidia; order Bacteroidales; family JACABE01; genus JACABE01. The sequence continues at coordinate 1,842 of CAIUKU010000133.1, forward strand.
AGAAATCAGCACAAAACCTTTTTCGTTTACTGGAAAATTTGTTGGAATGGGCGAGAATGAAACAGCATTTAATTTCTTTTAATGCTGAAAAAATTAATTTATCTTCCTTCGTTTTCGAAATAGTAGAAATGTTTACAGAATCAGCTAATTATAAACGAATTAAAGTTGATTTTAATATCCCGGAGGATTTAGAAGTTTTAGCAGACAGTAATAGTCTTCAATCAGTATTTCGCAATCTTATTTCTAATGCAATTAAGTTTACACCCAAAGATGGGAAAATTAGTATTTCTGCAAAGTCAATTTCAGGCAATTCTGTTGAAATCTCTATTAAAGATAACGGAATTGGAATGAAACCTTTTATTAAAGATAATCTATTCAAACTGGATGTTAATATGGCACGTAAAGGTACAGAAGGTGAATTAAGTACTGGTTTAGGTTTGCTGCTTTGTAAGGAATTTGTTGAAAAAAATGGAGGGAAATTATATGTGGAAAGCGAAGAAGGAAAAGGGAGTAGGTTTTATTTTACATTAGGAAATACTTCAATTTCTAATTATCAATAGAAATATTGACTAAAAAATCAAATATCAATTACCTTATAGGTTAATAAACAATTGTTATGAAAAATGTAATAAAATTTAATAAAATGACAATACCAAAAATATTGTTTTTGTTGATTGTAGTTTTGGGTATATTCTTCATTCGATATACCTGGCATAAAATTGAAAGAGAGCAATCTGAAAAGGTTTTGCAAATTGCAAGATCTATTGAAGCAACATTTTCTGATGATAATATAAAGGGATTAGAAGTTAATTTAAGCGATACAGCAAAACCACAATATAAGCATATTAAAAATGTATTAAAAGAAGTTATACGTGTCAATCCAAATGCAAGATTTGCATATATTTTTACAAAAAAGAATGATAAAAAAATCTATTTTATTGCAGATTCTGAACCTGAAAGTGAGCCTGATTACTCACCTCCCGGACAAGAATACACTGAAGCTAAAACAGAAGATAAACAACCATTTTTAGATGGGAAAGAGTTAGTTACATCTCCTTTATCTGATAGGTGGGGGACCTGGGTAAGCGTTTATATTCCAATAAAAGACAAGCTAACAAATAAAACAATTGCTGTATTTGGGCTTGATTTTAATGCAAAATCATGGAATCAGGCTTTGCTGTTTGAAATTATGGAATCGAGTATTTTAGTTTTATTATTGCTTTTTGTATTATTTATTTCAATAAGAATCATAGATAAAAATCAATCACTTGAAAATGAGATTACAGAGCGAAAGCAGGTGGAAATAGCTTTATTGGAAAGTGAAAATCATAAGGCAGCCATTTTGATGGCTATTCCGGATTTACTATTTGTTTTTAATAAAAATGGAGATTATCTGGATGTTTATTCCAAGGATGAATCAAAACTTTTTTTACCCAAAGAAAGCATTGTTGGTAAAAACATCAGCGATATGTTTCCTACTGATATTGCCGGTGAGGCTATGAAAGCATTAAGAAAAGCATATCAGTTTAAAGCATTGGTTCAGTTTTCATATTCAATTGTTATCAATAATAAAGAGGAATTTTTTGAAGCACGTATTGTTCCTGCTTCTGATGATAATGTTCTTGCTATTGTCAGGGATATTACTGAACTTAAAAAAGCTGAACAGCTTATACTACAAAGCCAGGAGCGTGCCCGTCAACAACGCAATGTGCTGGCCCGTATTGCATTGGATGAAGTGATTTCGTCAGGTAATTTACTTTCTTCTTTTCAAAAATTAACAGAAGAAATAGCAATTGCTATAAATGTTGAACGTGTTAGTATTTGGTTGTTTTCTGAGGATAAAACAATATTACAATGTATCTCACAATATGAGAAAATAAGTAATACTCACAGTGCTGGTTCAATTCTCAATTGTGCTGACTTTCCGCGATATTTTGATGCAATCTATCAGGATAGCAGAATTCATGCTGATGATGCCATAAATGATCCTCATACCAATGAGTTTGCAGTTGACTATCTTATTCCAAAAGGGATTACGTCAATGCTTGATGAAGGTATTTATACCAATGGCGAGTTAAAAGGAGTCGTCTGCCTTGAGCATGTCGGGGAAAAAAGAAGCTGGTATTCCGATGAGGAATCTTTTTCAAGCACAATGGCATCTATGGTATCGCAGATAATACTTAATATCGAACGCAAACAGTCGGATAAAATATTGCAGGATATTATTGCAAAAAATCCAATGTCCATTCAGATAGTTGATATAAATGGATTCACACTGCAGGTTAATTCTGCTTATACTACATTATTTGGTGCTGTTCCTCCGGATAACTATTCTGTATTTGATGATTTTTATTTAAAACAACAGGGATTTGAAGTTTTACTTGATCGTGTCAAAAAATCTGAAGTTGTTCACTTTCCTGATTTTTATTACAATGCACATGATATATTTCCTGAATATCCAGATCTTCCGGTTTGGGTTCAGATGCTGGTATTTCCTATAAATGACAGTTCCGGAAATCCTGAACAATTTGTATTAATTCATGAAAACATTACTGAACGTAAGTTAACAGAACAAGAATTGATAAGTGCCAAGTTACATGCTGAAGAAAGTGATCGGTTAAAAACAGCTTTTTTGAATAATATATCACATGAAATACGGACTCCTTTCAATGGGTTGCTTGGGTTTCTTTCTCTGATGCAAAATGACAAATTGTCAAAAACAGAAAGGGACGATTATATAAGTTATATCAACGAGAATGCCAATCGGCTTATGAATACCATCAATGATATTGTTGAAATTTCTACGATACAAGCCGGTCAATTGAAGCCTGTTATTTCAATGTGTAATATCAAAAACCTTACCTACGAACTTTTCGGTCGGTTTAAGTATGAGGCTGAAAACAAAGGACTGGAATTTAAAATCAACAATTGTTTACCTAATGATGTTGAGCAAATATCCACGGATGGTAATAAATTAAATTCCATATTATCGGTTTTAATTGGAAATGCTATTAAATTTACAAAACAAGGATCTATTGAATTTAAGATTTGTATGAATGAAGTTAATATTGAGTTTTCAATAAAAGATACAGGTGTTGGTATACCTGTAAGCAAACAACAATCCATTTTTAAACATTTCATGCAGGCAGATGTGTCTAGTACCAGGCGCTTTGAGGGCTCAGGATTAGGTTTGTCTATAGCATATGCTTATGCTGAAATGCTGGATGGTAAAATAAGCTTAGAAAGCGAAGAAGGTAAAGGAAGTACATTTTATTTTACACTGCCAAGCCAAAGTAATTAAAAATTTAAGCAGTAAATCATAATTTTCAGGAAAGTATCCGCAATATTTATTCAATTATGTGTATAAAATGAAAAAAGAAATCAAAAATAAAGCTGCTATTCTTCGCCAAAAGGCAGAAGTTGTGTTCGAACGTAAATCTTCATTATCAATCAATGAACTTTCCGTAACTGATATGCAAAAACTTATTCATGAGTTGGAAGTGCATCAGATTGAATTGGATATACAAAACGATGAACTTTTCAAGGCAAGTTTAGCTGCTCAGAAAGCGCTTGATTTATACGATTATGCACCTTCCGGTTATTTCTCACTTACTAAATCCGGCGAAATAATTTTACTTAACTTCGCCGGAGCAAGTTTGCTTGGGAAAGAACGTTCTTATTTGAAAAATAAAAGATTCGGATTATTCGTTTCAGAAGATTCAAAGCCCGTTTTCAATCATTTTCTCGGAAGTGTATTTAAGGGAAATTTAAAAGAAAACTGTGAATTATGTGTACTTTCAGATAACGATAAACTAAAATATATTCATCTTATAGGTACCCTTAGTCAAAATAAGGATGAATGCCTGATTACAGCGATTGATATTACTGAACGCAAGCAGAATGCGCTTATTTTAAGTAAATCAGAAATAAAATATCATGAACTGTTTGAAAATACCTTGATGTCAATATCAATAGTAGATCTTCATGGATTTCTTGTTCAGGCCAATATGGCTTATGCACGCATGTACGGCTATAATACACCTGATGAAATGATTAAGCTTGGTATAAATGTAGGTCAGTTTTATGCTAAACCTGAGCAAAGAACAGAATTACTTCAAATCCTTCAGAAAGAGGATAAAATGATGCCGCGGGAAGTTGAGGTAATGCGTCGTGACGGTACACATTTCTTTGTGCTGGTTTCGGCAAGCTTAATAAAAGATGAAAACGGCAAATCAATTTATTATCAGGCCCATCATATTGATATTACCGATCGTAAACTTGCTGATAAAGCACTTATTGAAAGCGAAAAAATATCCCGTTCAGTAATTGAATTATCACCTATTCCTATGGCAATGAATGATAATCAGCAAAATATAACATATATCAATGCTGCCTTTATCAAAACATTTGGCTATACAATAGAGGATATTCCCACACTGTCACAATGGTGGCCCAGGGCTTATCCTGATGTTGAATACAGGAAATGGGTTGCTGACAAATGGTTTGAGGAAATTGAGCAGGCTAAGCATAGCGGTGAAGCTTTTTTACCCATGGAAGTAAATATGCAATGCAAAAACGGAAGCAAAAAGATAGTACTGGTCAGTGCAACTTCCTTATCCGGTACTTTTCAAAACAACCATTTGGTGGTTTTTTATGATATAACAGAACGGAAAAAGACTGAAGTAGAAATCAATCATAAAAATGAAGAATTATTAAAAATGAATGCAGAAAAAGACAAGTTTTTTTCTATCATTGCCCACGACCTAAGGGGTCCTTTTAATAGTTTCTTAGGTCTTACACAAATTATGTCAGAAGAACTATCGGGTTTTACCATGCTCGAAATTCAGCATTTTGCTGCAAGTATGCAAAAATCGGCGGACAACCTGTTCCGTTTACTCGAAAACCTGTTGGAATGGGCCAGAATGCAGCAAGGTTTAATTCCTTTTCATCCTGAATATCTTCATTTACAATTTACAGTAAATGAAAGTTTAGATGTGAAAAAGGAATCAGCTAAGAGCAAACAAATAGAAATTCTATCTTCTGTTTCTGATGACCTTAAGGTATTTGCTGATACAAATATGTTGCAATATATTATCAGAAATCTGGTTTCAAATGCAGTTAAGTTTACTCCCAGAGGCGGCAGTATCAGTATAGCTGCAAAATTAACTTTAGACGACCTGGTAGAAGTTTCCATCAATGATACCGGCATTGGATTGAATCCGGTAATGATTGAAAACCTGTTCAAACTCGATGTTAATACCAGTCGTAAAGGTACAGAAGGAGAGCTCAGTACCGGTTTGGGATTAATTCTTTGCAAAGAATTCATTGAAAAAAATGGTGGTGAAATGCGGGTAGAAAGTGAAGAAGGAAAAGGGAGCACATTTTTTTTTACTTTGGCATACGGTAAGAATTAAAAATGAAAATGATAATATATATATTAACAAAAACCCCGGCTTTTCTTAGCTTACCGATACTTCTATCTTCGGTCTTCTATCTTCGGTCTTCTATCTTCGGATTTCCATCTTCGGACTTCTGTCTTCGGACTTCCATCTTCGGACTTCCATCTTCGGACTTCCATCTTAAAACCAATTAATTTTTTTAACATGAAAAACAATGATGAAATAAAAACAGATGCAATACCTAACATTCAGTTTTCCGATATTTTTAAGCTGGACGACATTCAGCGTTTGCAGGATTTGTTTTCTGATGCCAATAAAGTAGCATCTATTATTACCTATCCTGATGGTACACCCATTACCAAACCTTCAAACTTCTGCCGTTTGTGTGAAGATATCATTCGCAAAACAGAAAAAGGGCTCAGCAATTGTTATAAATCAGATGCTTTAATCGGCAGTCAAAATACCTCAGAACCAATTGTTCAGCATTGTTTAAGTTGTGGATTATGGGATGCCGGTGCAAGTATAAATGCAGGAGGTATCCATATTGCCAACTGGTTGATAGGGCAGGTAAAAAATGAAGAAATCGATAATCAGGCTATGTTAAGTTATGCGGATGAAATAGGAGCCAATCGCAATGATTTTTTGAAGTCAATGAATGAAGTCCCTTATATGTCTGTTGATCAGTTTCGTAAAGTGGCTAAAATGCTCTATGCATTTGCAAATGAAATTTCAGTAAAAGCTTACAATAATTTTCAATTAATAAAGCAGATGGATGTGAGCGAGAAAGCTTCGAGATTATTGACAGAAAGCGAACATAGATTCAAAACACTATTAGATCTTGCTCCCGATTCTTTTTTTCAGGGAGATGCGAATGGTAATTTTTTAGAAGTCAATCAATCGGCAGTTGATCTTACCTTATACAAGCGCGATGAACTTCTTACGATGAATATTAAAGATTTATTTTCAAGAGAAATTCATGAAAAAAAACCATTAAGGTATGATATTCTTGAAAATGGAGAAACGATTCAAACGGAAAGAGAAATTATACGAAAAGACGGTAGTACAGTGTATGTTGAAATGAATTCTAAAAAAATGCCGGATGGTAGTTATCAGTCTTTTTTTAGAGACATTACTGAACGGAAAAAAACAGAAGAACTGATAAAAGCAAAACAACGCCAATTGTCAGATATCATTGATTTTTTACCTGATGCTACACTTGGAGTTGATAAAGATAAACGTGTCAATATCTGGAACAAGGCCATTGAAAAAATGACAGGTATACCAGCTGCTGAAATGATTGGTAAAGGCGATTATGCATATACGATACCTTTTTACGGTGAGGCCAGGTCTCAACTGATGGATCTGGTATTTGAAAATGATGAAAAGCTTTTTGAATATTATCCTTTTATAAAAAGAGAAGGCAATGTTATTACTTCTGAATTTTTTTGCAATGCCTTGTATAACAATAAAGGAGCATGGATTTATGCAAAAGTTTCTCCATTACACGATGCCAATGGTAATATAATTGGTGCCATCGAAAGTCTCCGCGACATTACTGAAAGCAAACAAGCTGAAATAAGTCTTAAGGAAAAAGAACATTTTATTAATAGTATTGCCGAAAATAGTCCGGATATAATTTATCTCTATGATGTTAAAGAGAACCGGAATATATACACCAACAGAAATATCAGTAAGTTACTGGGTTATTCTTCTGACGAACTTAAAGATGAAGATACTGGTTTCTTTGAAAAATTAATTCATCCAGAGGATTTAAAACAATTTGATGAATTTTATAAAAATATTGACAAATGGGAAGAAGATCATGTATATAACTTTGAATACCGCATTTTAGATAAATCCGGAAATTTTCGTTGGTTTAAAGGGAGTGAAAAAGAGTTTCAACGATATGAAGGAAAGGTTGTCAGCCTAATTGGAACGGTTCGGGATATTACTGAAAAAAAAATAATAGATAATTCTTTTAAAGAAAGTGAAGAAAGATTTCGTGCTATTTCTGAAAACTCGTTTAATGCAATATGTATTATCAATGAAGAAGGTAAAATCAGTTGGACCAATGAAGCAATGGTACAAATGGGAGGCTATTCAAAAGATGAAATTTATGCTGCTGATAGTTTTACTGCATTTCTTGCTCCTGAATCGGTTGAATTTGTTGTAACTAACTTTGGACAGTTTGTCAAAGGCCTGGCTTATGAAAAACACTATGAATTCTCTATCCTACGAAAAGATGGCGAAAAACGGCTTTGTGAAAAATACATGTCTCATTTTAAAGACAGCAAAAATCAGCTGAATCTGGTAATCAGCATTAATGACATTACCAACCGTAATATAATGGAAAAAGCCTTGAAAGAAAGCGAGGATAAATACCGGACCATGATAGAATATTCCAATGACTTGATATGGACCCTGGATTTGAATGGAAACTTCTTATTTTTCAATGAGGTTGCAGTCAAAACTACCGGGCTTAACCCTGACGAATGGATAGGAAAATCATTTGCCCCGCTTATAATGGATGAAGATTTACCTTTGATATCAGATGTTTTTCAGAAAACCATTCATGGTGAAGTATGTAATTATGAATTACGTTTTAAGAAAACAGATCAGTGTATTCTCACAATTTCAGTAAATACTTCACCAATTTATATCTCAGGAAAAATTGAAGGAATTGTTAGTTTTGGACGTGATATAACTGAAAGTAAACAGGCCGAGGCAGCATTAAAAGAAAAAATGGACGATCTCCAACGTTTACACAATATTACGGTAGGACGTGAATTAACCATGATTGCTTTAAAAAAAGAAATCAATGAATTACTAAAAGCCTCAGGTATAGAAGAAAAATATAAAATAGTGGAACATTGAAAAGTCATTTGGCAATAAATAATGCTAAAGTTTTTGGGCATGAATAATAAATAAATGACGAATCATTATTAAACCAAATATGAAAAATACAAATAATTTGATTACTGAACTTTTAATACGGACACAAGGTACTGATGTTTCAAAATACGACACCACATTTCTGAACAAATCACTTCAGAAAAGAATGGCTGAAGCTTTTTGCCTTTCAGATGATGAGTATTGTAAGTTTTTGGAAGAGAATCGTAAAGAAGGAACAAGGTTTGTTGAAAGCCTTCAAATCAGTTATAGTGAGTTTTTTCGCAATCCGCTTACTTTTGCAGTACTTGAGCGAATCATATTACCTTCTCTCAAGTTAAAAAAAACGTCTGCCAAAAGAAAAGAGATAAGGATTTGGTCGGCAGCCTGTGCTGCAGGACAGGAAGCATATAGCCTGGCTATTTTATTGGAAGAACAAAAAAATTACAATAGCGAAAGCTTTAAATTTCGTATCTTTGCTACCGATCAATCCGAAGTGCTATTGTCTGAAGCCCGTAAGGGTGAGTTTAATGCATTTGCTTTAAACAATGTGAATCTGAAGCGAATAAAAGAATGTTTTGATAAAAATGCAAAAACATTTAAAATCAAACCTAATTTGAAAGAAAATATTGATTTTTCGGTATTTGATTTATTGAATAAAGACTATATATGCCCGCCGTCAAGTATATTTGGTGACTTCGATCTGGTGGTTTGTGCGAATTTGCTTTTTTATTACAAACCTGAATACCGGGAAATAATACTTGAAAAAGTAAGCAATTCAATGGTAAATAATGGTTTTTTGATAACAGGTGAAGCAGAAAGAGAAATATTTTTGAATGCTGGTTTCAGGGAAGTATATCCCTATTCTGCAATATTTCAGAAAAATAAATAAAATCTAAACAGATGAATATAAAAAATCTAAAAATTTCCACTCAGCTGAAAATAAGTTTAACTGTTATGCTGGTCTTAATTGTTGTATTGGGAAGTATTTCATACATACAGACAGAAAATATCCATGAGCAAACTGAAACCTTGTATTCTCATCCACTTCAGGTGAGGCGGGCAATCGGCGAATTAAAAGCTGATATTCTTTTGATTCAACGCAATATGAAAGACATCTTTCTTGAGATGAAAGAAAAGGAAATAAACTCAAATCTCCGTCAGATCTTGATAGCAGAAACCAATGCTTATGAGCAGATAGATATTTTATACGCTCAGTATTTGGGACCCCGCAACCAGGTCGACTCGGTAAAGCAAGCATTGTTGGTATGGAATGCTATGCGGGAAGAAAGCATTGCCTTGTTAAGGTCTGGGAAAGTTGAAGAAGCAAAAGCCCGTACTTTAAATGTGGGTATTAATAGCCATCATGTAGAAGTTTTGCTTGCTACACTTGAGATAATTGACATTTTTGCCAGAAATAAAGGCGATGAATTGTATAAGACTTCTTTGGATCTAAAAACATCATTAAACTATCAATTAATAATCCTGTGTATTTTAATTTTATTAGTTGTTATCCTTATTAATTTTATTTTAATCAGAAATATCAGAAATCCGATAACAGAAATTAACAATGCTATTAAAGCTTATCATGAGGGTGATTTGAATTTCCGTTCTTCTTACAAATTGAAAAATGAGTTTGGCGTTTTATCTGAATCACTTAATAAAATGATAGATTTCATTCAGTTTAACACTGAGATTGACAAAAAATTTGCAAATCTTTCAGGTATTATGATGAGCGAATACGAAATTAAAAAATTCTTCCAGGCCACACTCAATGGATTAGCCACACATACCAATGCACAAATGGCCGCGGTTTATCTCTTGAGCGATGATGGGAAAACGTATGAACATTTCGAGTCACTGGGCTTGAACGAAGCTGCCAGGCAATCGTTTGTAGCCGCCAACTTTGAAGGCGAATTTGGTGCAGCCATAGTATCCCGCAAATTTCAGCACATTAAGAATATACCTCAGGATACCAGGTTTGTTTTTAACACGGTAAGTGGCATATTTATACCCCACGAAATGATATGTATTCCTGTTATTTCCGGTCACAGGGTGATTTCTGTTATTTCGCTTGCCAGTCTTCATTCATTTACTGAACAGACTATTCAATTGATTGAGGATATCAAGGATACACTCAATGCCCGTATAGAGGGAGTCTTGGCCTATCGGATGATAAAAGACTTTTCGAAAAAAACGGAACTTCAAAACCGCGAACTCCAGGCACAAAAAACAGAATTGTCCTCTCAATCAGCTGAATTATTAGAACAAAATACTGAACTGGAGATGCAGAAAAAACAGCTGAATGAAGCCAACCGTTTCAAAACCAATTTCCTTTCGAACATGAGCCACGAACTGCGAACACCACTGAACTCGGTAATTGCCCTTTCAGGTGTGTTGAACCGTCGTTTGGCTAAGCAAATCCCCGATGAGGAATACAGTTATTTAGAAGTTATTGAGCGCAATGGGAAACACTTGCTCGAACTTATCAACGACATTCTTGATATTTCACGCATCGAGGCCGGACGTGAAGAATTGGAAATTACCAAATTTAACGCCAATGCTTTGATTGCTGATGTTGTAAATATGATACAACCGCAGGCTAAACAAAAAAATATTGAATTGCTCCATTCTGCCAAAGATTCAGAATTGTTTTTTACCAGTGATGCTGCTAAATGTCGTCATATTTTACAAAACCTGATTGCCAATGCCGTCAAATTTACCGAAAAGGGAAAAGTTGAGGTTGTTGCCCATACAAGCGATCAAAATATTAATGTTATAATATCCGACACCGGAATTGGAATTGATGAAAATCACATAGTGCATATTTTCGATGAATTCCGTCAGGCCGATGGAAGTACTTCCCGAAAATATGGAGGAACCGGATTGGGACTTGCAATTGCCAAAAAATATGCAAACCTTCTGGGAGGAAGCATTGGCGTCAAAAGCATACTTGGAAAAGGTACAGAATTTACGCTTAGTTTGCCTTTACTTTATGCTGTTGAAAATAAGATTGTTGAGCCTGTTTCAGACGGAAAATTCAGCCACCCGGTTAAAAAAGAAATACAAAAATCAAAAATTGATAAATCACTTAAAACAATATTGCTGGTGGAAGACAGCGAAGCTGCTGTTATACAATTGAAAGATTTTATAGAAGAAAGCGGCTACAAGATAATGATTGCCCGTGATGGGAATGAAGCACTGGATAGTATTTCTCATTTCATTCCCGATGCCATTATTCTCGACATCATGATGCCTGGTATGGATGGTTTTGAAGTACTCAAAACCATTCGAGAAGCTGAAGCTACAGAAAATATCCCGGTTCTTATACTTAGTGCAAAACATATCACCAAAGAAGAGCTCAGTTTTTTAACCAGAAATAATATTCATGAGTTGGTCCAAAAAGGAGATATCAACCGTAACGAATTATTGAATTCACTTGAATCGATGCTTAGTGAAAAAACAGAAGTTTCCAATATACCCAAAAGCGAATTGCAAACGATTAAAGGAAAGCCGATTCTGTTAGTGGTTGAGGATAATCCTGATAATATGACTACTGTAAAGGCACTCCTTTCAGATAACTATTCAGTACTAGAAGCAGTTGATGGTAAACAGGCCGTTTTAATGGCTAAAAACCACAAAGCGAATCTGATACTAATGGACATTGCATTACCGGAAATGGATGGTATTGAAGCTTTTAAAGCCATAAGGGCGGATGCAGATCTGCAACATATTCCTGTTATAGCACTTACTGCCAGTGCCATGACTTCTGATCGCGAAACTATTCTTGCACATGGTTTTGATGCTTATATAGCAAAACCCATCAACTATAAATTGTTTTTTGATACAATTAATGAGGTTTTGTATGGAAAATAATAAAATAAAGATTCTGGCTATTGATGATATCATTGACAACCTAATCAGTATAAAAGCACTGATTATGGAAGCATTCCCCAATGCCAATGTTTTTACAGCTTTGAATGGCGAAAAAGGTATTGAACTGGCTGCTTCCAACGATCCTGATGTGATATTGCATGATATTGTAATGCCGGGAATGGATGGTTTTGAAGTTTGCCAAAAGCTGAAAGCTGATGCAACACTTTGCAACATTCCAGTAGTTTTCGTAACAGCACTTAAAGGAGATAAAGAAAGCCGTATTCATGCCCTTGAAGTGGGAGCAGAGGCATTTCTGGCAAAACCTATAGACGAAACTGAACTTACTGCTCAGATTCGGGCTATGGTGAAAATTAAAAAAAGCAACATCGAAAAGCTCGACGAAGGGAAAAGACTTACTGAATTAGTTGAATTGCAAACCCGTGAGTTAAAAATAACACAATCAGCTACACTGAATTTATTGGAGGATCTGGAAAGAGAAATTGAAGCCAGAAAAAAAACTGAGGAGGATTTTCGTATACTTTACGATACAGCTCCTATAGGTCTATACAGAACAACACCTCAAGGTAAAATTTTACTTGCAAACCGGGCATTGGTTGAAATGTTGAAATTCTCTTCCTTCGAAGAACTTTCAGTCAGGAATATTAACGACAGTGATGTCGATTATTTGTACAACAGAAGTGATTTTATTACTCAAATAGAGAAAAACGGTCATGTTAAAGATTTCGAATCAATATGGATTTGTAACAATGGAGAAACTATTTTTGTCAGGGAAAACGCAAAGATAATCTACAATGCTGAAAGTGTAGTCTTGTATTATGAAGGTATGGTAGAAGATATAACTGAACGAAAACGGACAGAAGAAATACTCCGGAAAAATGAAGAAAGATTCAGGAATATTTCAACCAGTATTTCTGATATATCTTATTCCTGTAGAGTTGATGAAATTGGCCAGGCAGAAATTGACTGGATTTATGGAGCTACTGAAAAAATTACAGGCTACACAAATGAAGAACTGTATATTATGAAATGCTGGGGGAAATTGGTTATAGCTGAAGATTTTCCTGTTTTCAAAAAACATATTTTGGACGTTAAACCCGGTTTTTCAGATAATTGCCAGCTTCGTATCTTATGCAAAAATGGAGAGATAAAATGGATTGAATCATCATCTAAAAGTGTTAAAACTAACAATGATAACAATTACTATTTATTCGGAGGTATTATTGATATTACTGAACGTAAGCAGGCTGAAGAAAAATACCGCAAACTTTCAAAGGCTGTCGAACAGAATTCAGCTACTATCGTTATTACCAATATAAATGGTGATATTGAATATGTTAATCCTAAATTTACTGAAGTAACCGGTTTTTCATCTTTGGATGCCATTGGAAACAATCCCCGTATTTTAAAAACAGGATTTACTTCAGATATTGAATATTCAGCATTGTGGAAAACTATTTCTTCCGGTGGAACCTGGAGAGGGGAGTTTTGTAATAAGAAAAAAAATGGTGAAACGTATTGGGAGTCAGCTTCAATTTCTCCTATTTTTAATGAATCAGGAATAATAACACATTATGTAGCTGTAAAAGAAGATATTACTCAGCGCAAACAAATTGAAGATCAGCTCAAAGCCAGTGAAATTAAATACCGGACTATTTTTGATAATGTACAGGATGTTTTTTATCAGACTGATCTTTATGGGAATTTCCTCGAAATAAGTCCATCTATTGAACATTTAACCGCATTTACTAGAAATGAAATCATCGGTAAATCTGTTTTTGACCTGTATTATAAGCCAGAGGACAGAATTATACTGTTGGAGAAATTAACTGAAAATCCAGAACTTAAGGACTTTGAGCTAATGCTTGTAACTAAAACCGGAAAAATAATTTATGTATCTGTAAATGCCCGTTTAGTCTTTGATTCAGAGGGCAACCCAAGTCATATTGATGGTGCTTTAAGGGATATAACTGATCGTAAATTAACCGAACTGGCTTTTGACAAAGAAAAGCAAAAAGCAGAGACTTATCTGAATGTTGCTCAGGTTATGCTAACTGCTTTAGACAATGAGGGTAGAATTACCTTACTTAATCAAAAAGCCTGTAACGTTCTTGGCTATGAAAACAGCGAATTGCTTGGAAAAAATTGGTTTCAGACTTGTGTCCCTTATGAAGAATATGAAGTTACATCTGCAGCATTTAAAAAAATAGTAAGTGGTGAAAATAAACCGTCTGCATATTTTGAAAATAATATACTTACCAAAAACAGGCAAAAACGCCTGATAGCCTGGCACAATTCACCAATCACTGATAGTGAAGGAAATATTCAGGGTCTGCTTAGCTCAGGAGAAGACATCACTATACGTAAACAATCCGAAGAGCAATTAAAGGAGAGTGAAATATTTTTAAAAGAAGCTCAGAAAATTGCTAATTTTGGTACCTATTCTTTAGATATTCAGGAAGGTAGTTGGAATAGTTCAGAGGTGCTGAATCAGATTTATGGAATTGATGCAGATTACAAAAGATCCATTGAAGGATGGATCTCTATCATTCATCCCGAATGGCAAAAATTTATGAATGATTATTTAATTATGGAAGTTATTGCAAACAAAAATAACTTTAACAAAGAATATAAAATTATCAGACAAAACGATAATGAAGTACGTTGGGTTCATGGCATAGGAAATCTTAAATACGATGAAGAGGGTAGGGCGATATCCATGATCGGTACCATACAGGATATAACCAAAAGGAAACAGACTGAAGAAACCATTTTTATGCTTGCGCATGCTGTTCGAAGCATCGGAGAATGTGTAAGTATTACCGATATGAATGATATCATCCTTTTTGTCAACAATGCTTTTTTGAAAACCTATCATTTTGAAGAAAATGAACTGATTGGAAAATCTATATATATTGTTCGTTCGCAAAATAACGATCAGACTATTATAAATGAGATACTTCCGGCTACTTTATCCGGAGGTTGGCAGGGCGAAATAATTAATAAAAGAAAAGATGAAAGTGAATTTCCTGTATTTATATCTACTTCCGTTATCAGAGATGATAAAGGAGAACCTATTGCACTCATAGGCGTATCAACAGATATTACTGAACGTAAACTTACTGAGGAGAGACTGATCAATCAAACAGCTTTGCAAAAAATATTAATGAATATTTCTTCAAAATACATTAATATTCCTCTTTCTCAAATGGAAGAAACTATTATTGAATCATTGCAGGAAATCGGAGAGTTTGTAAAGGCAGACCGGGCTTATGTTTTTGAATATGAATGGCAACAGCAAACCTGCAGCAATACTCATGAATGGTGTGCCGAAAATATCAGTCCTCAATTAGCAAATTTGCAAAACCTGTCCTTAGCAATAATGCCTCAAATTGTTGCTGCACATCAAAAAGGACATGCATTTAAAATTCTTGATGTTTTATCTCTGCCTGTTGAGGATAGTTTTAGAAAACTACTTGAACCTCAGGAAATTAAGAGTTTGATAACGATACCCCTTATCAATGAAAATGAATGTATTGGGTTTATTGGTCTGGATTCTGTAAAAAATTATTATGCCTATTCTGAAACCGAAGAAGTTTTACTTACTGTTTTTTCTAAAATGCTGGTGAATGTAAAAAACAGGGTTAGTCTGGAAAAAAGCCTGATCGAAGAAAAGAGAAAAGAACAGATGGCCAATACAGCCAAATCTGAGTTTATTGCCAATATGAGCCACGAAATCCGTACACCCATGAATGCAATACTTGGTTTTAGTGAGGCCTTGTACCATAAACTCGAATCACGTCAGCACCAGGAAATGATAAAGTCCGTTTTAAGTAGTGGAAACCTGTTATTGTCGTTACTGAACGATATTCTTGATCTTTCAAAAATAGAAGCCGGAAAACTGGAAATTTCAACCCAGGCAGTTGATCTGACAAATATTTTACAGGAAATAATCATGCTTTTTAAAGACAAAGCACAGGAAAAGGGATTGAAGTTAAATATAATCATTTCACCCGGATTTCCTGAACTAATTATTTTTGACGAGATGAGAATAAAACAGATTATTTTTAATCTGGTTGGAAATGCAATTAAATTTACACATCAGGGCTTTGTCAATATACATGCTTCTTTCATAAATGTCAGTGAAAATACAGGGCAAATGATATTAGAAGTTGAAGACAGTGGTATCGGAATCCCTGTTAAACAACAGGAGTTAATTTTTGAAGCATTCCGTCAACAGTCAGGTCAGTCCAACAGAAAATATGGCGGTGTAGGACTCGGTTTGGCAATTTCAAAGCGTTTGGTTGAGAAAATGAATGGCAGCATTTCTGTAAAAAGTGTTGTTGATAAAGGTTCTGTTTTTACAATTGAATTCGCAGGGGTTCATGTTTTAAATACAAGTGTAGTCAGAAGAAATGAAGTGGCCAATAAAAGGAGAAAAATTACTTTCAGGCAGGCTTCTGTACTGGTTGTAGATGACGTAGTTTCCAATATCGAAACCATTGAAAGTTTGTTGTTGTCTTCAGGTTTAACTATTTTGTCATCTGAGGACGGAGAAACTGCACTCGAAATGCTGAAGGATATTTCCCCTGATCTGATTTTACTCGATATTCAGATGCCAGGTATCGATGGTTATGAGGTTGCAAAACAAATCAAGGCAAATCCAAAAAGGAGTCACATTCCAGTGATTGCTTTTACAGCTTCTGTCTTTGATACTGAAAAACTTAAAACTTCACCCGATTTTGATGGTTTCCTTTTCAAACCGGTAAGCAGAACTGTTTTATTTGATCAGCTTACAAAATTCCTGAAACATTCAATTGAAATCAAAGCAGAAATTACTGAGAAAAAAGAAGATGCTGAATTTGATAATCTTACAGAAGAAGAAATCAATGCTTTGCCTGAGATTATTAAAGTGTTGAATGAAAAACATTTACCCCTTTGGGAAAACATTAAAGACAACCTGGTGCTTTTTAAAATTGAAGCTTTCAGCTATGGGCTTAAACAATTGGCTTGCTCGCATCACTTTAATATTTTAACAGACTATGCCAATAAAATTAAGGAAGACCTGGAAGCCCTCGATTTTAAATCCTTAAAAACAAGAGTGAAAGAATTTCCTCAACTTATAAATAAAATTACAGATTTAAATCACAAATAAAATGAACGAAAATTTATATATTCTCGCGGTAGACGATAATCAGGAAAACCTCCGTATTATCAGCAATTTTCTTAAAGACGAAGGATATAAAATTGCCCTGGCATTGGATGGAAAAAGTGCTTTGAATATTTTGGAAGAAAATAATATTGACCTTATTCTTTTGGATATAATGATGCCGGAAATGGATGGTTTTGAGGTATGCAAAATTGTGAAAGCAAATCCAAATATCAGTGATATACCCATTATTTTTCTTACTGCTAAAAACCAGACAGAAGATATAGTGGACGGCTTTAAGATGGGTGCTGTAGATTATATTATCAAGCCTTTCAAAAAAGACGAATTATTGATTCGTGTAAAAAACCATCACGAACTGGCATTATCCAGGAAAAAAATTATTGAAATGAACCGTACCCGTGATAAGCTATATTCAATCATTGCTCACGATATACGCTCTCCTTTAGCTGGTATCTCTCAAACAATTGATGCCATTACCAATGGGTTTATCGAAGTTGGTAGTGATAATTTTACTGAACTTTTTAACATGCTTAAAAAAAGGACAAAAGAAACGACGACCTTGTTAAATAACCTGTTAGAATGGACAAAGCTCCATAACGAAAACATTTCACTTTCGCCTAAAACGACTGCTGTATTACCGATACTTCAGGAATGTATACAACTTTTCAATGGCAATGCACTCAATAAAAATATTTCAGTAACATTAAATATTCCTGAAAATACTGTCGCTTTTTTTGATGAAGTAAGCATGCATACCTGCTTTCGAAATATCATATCCAATGCTATAAAGTTCACTCCCGATAACGGGTTTATAAAAATTGATGCTGAAAATGCAGGAGAATTCACAGCTGTAATAATCCAAGACAGCGGGATAGGAATGTCAGAAAAAAGAGTAAATGAAATTTTTAATCAAAACATGCACTATACTTCACCGGGAACTAAAAATGAAATGGGCTCAGGGTTGGGACTGTTTCTTGTAAGAGACTTTATTGAACAAAACAAAGGAAAACTAAAAGTAGAAAGTAAAGAAGGAGTTGGAACAACTTTCAGGATTTATCTTCCTAAGGAAGAACGTTAACAGATTGAATTATAACTGATTAATGATAAAAAATCTCTTATGCACATTCCAATGATTGAAAAGCAAGGATCGTATCAAAACTTAAACCTGAATTGTATTTTGGTACTTCAGATGAATCAAAGCTATTGCAGGAGCCGAAGCATGACATATTGTCCATCTTCGGCTTTTTTCTTTTTCCCTTTTAGTGATGTAATATCTAAGTGATATATAAATTAGTCTATTCTGTTTGCCTCAAATCCTCAAGTCATGGGGTGACTAATTGGTTATCAGGATATTCATTTGATTAATGCATTTTTAATTCATCCATTGACTATCAATAAATTAACTAATTTCTTGCTGATTTAAGTTTTTTTTATTTTTCCAACCAGTAATAAAAAAAAGCGTATTCATTTTTTCTTCAGTATACCCTTAAAAATTATGCCTGCAATGCAGGCTGCTTGGTAGTACCAGCAGCGATAGTTCCAAAATTTAAGGAGACTCCCACCTGTTTCATTTAGGTATAATCCTAAAAAAATGATGTAGTTATTCGCACAATAAATGAAAAATGGGAATACTGCATGTAAGATTTTTCTTACAATATAATAAGTCTTTTCCTTACAAACATTTATCCATAATCTTACAAGGATTTTTTCAATCTGACACTAATTTTACATCATCAAAAAACAAGAATTGTTTTTGAAATCATCAAAAAAAAGAAATGGCTAAAAATTACTCCAATGAAATCAATAAAATATCTTACAGTAATAATTATTATGATAATAAACTGTAGTGCATTTGGACAAATTACCTGTACAGGTACTGTTTTTGCTGAAATAGTTCCTGTTACTGTTGCTTCAGAAATCAGGCCCCTGAGTTTTGGTCAATTTTCAACTGTAGGAAATGGAGGAAATGTTGTGGTATCTCCACAGGGTACACGTACATCCAGTGGCTCCGTTTTGCTTTCTGAAAGTGTTGCACATCAGGGATTGTTTTCAGTTTTTGGAACGCAAAGTAATACAGTACAGGTAATACTGCCTTCCAGTCCTGTATATATTTATCATCAAAATGGTGTAAATTACATGTACCTGGATACCTGGACGGTAGATATGCCCAAAAATGGCAATTCTAAAACAAATAATGAAATACTGGTGAGTGTTGGTTCTACCTTGCATATAGGTCCTATAGAAACCAATCCAATTGGTGCATATACCTGTACTTACCCCATTATTTTTGTTTACAATTAATAGGAAAAAATATATCTGAGAAATATACATAATTAATAATAATCAGAAAATAAGAATTTTATAGATAAAAGATTTACATTAAAAAATTGAGTTATGAGCGACAATAAATTAAATATCCTGGTTATAGATGATGACCCGATTTACAGAAACCTTTTAAGATCTATATTAAAAGATAAATTCAATGTTATTGCTGTAGAAGCTCCTTCTTTAGGTTTTGCATTGCTAAATAAACAATCGATAGATATTATTATCTCTGATTTTCAACTGCCTGAAATGAGCGGACTGAAAGTTCTGGATAAAGTGAGAGATGAATATCCCGGCATAGAAGTAATTATGATCAGTGGATCAGGAGATATGGATACTGTAATTGGTGCATTGCGCAGAGGTGCTGTCGATTTTTTAAAGAAACCATTTACTGCTCCCGAAATTTTGTTTTCCCTCGAACGTACTCAGAAATTTTCTGCTATCAACGAAAAACTAACGCAAGTTAAAAAGGAAAATAATTTGCTGAAAACTGTTGTAAACCGTGAGTTAGGGCAGGCTATCGTAGGCAAATCAATTGATATTGTCAATATTAAGCAACAAATGGAAATGGTTGCCGAAACACCCGACACTTCAGTGTTGATAATTGGTGAAAGCGGTACAGGTAAAGAATTGGTAGCACGTGGTATCCATAATATGAGCAGGAGAAAAGACCAATTATTCGGAGCTGTTAATATGTCAGCTGTTCCTGAATGTTTGTTCGAAAGTGAATTTTTTGGACACAAAAAGGGTAGTTTTACCGGTGCAATTGTCGACAGAGCAGGATGGTTTGAAGAATCTAATGATGGAACTTTATTTTTAGATGAAATAGGTGAAATGCCGATTCCTTTGCAGATTAAATTATTGAGAGTCCTTGAAGATCGTAAGTTTACAAAAGTGGGAACGCAACGTGAACAAGACTTTGATGTTCGTATTATTTCAGCTACCAATAAATCAATTGAAGAATTAACCGATGGAAAAAGCTTCCGACTTGATCTTTTTCACCGCTTGGGAACTTTTGTTATAAATTTACCTCCTTTGCGCGAAAGAAAGGGCGATATTGCTGAATTATCAAATTACTTTCTGAACATTCTTGTTAAAAAACTTGGTAAAAACAAAATAACATCCATTAACAAAGAAGTTTTTGAAATTTTTAATAATTATGCTTTCCCGGGAAATATCAGAGAATTGAAAAACCTTCTGGAAAGAGCAGTTATCATTTGTCAGGGAAATGAACTCACACCTATGCACTTTACTTCTGTTAGGGTGATGAAAATACCTATGCACAATGCAAATCCTTATGATCTTCAGGAACTCGAAAAACAAACGATACTCAATGTATTGCAAAGAGTAAATTTTAATAAGTCAGAAGCAGCCAGGTTGTTAAACCTCGACTGGAATGCACTCTACCGTCGTGTTCAAAAATATAGTATTGAATTGCCTACTAACCTGAGTTCGGGTTAAGCAACTAATAGCAATTGTTTTTCGAATTGCTCAATAAGCTTAGGATTAGTTTCTTGTATATCCATCTTGATGGATGGCTTTTTAGGGAAGAATGAATATGCAGCAATTGCACCCATGATATTTAGAAGAAAACCACTTATAGAACGATGCCGAGTGTGTTCTATTTGGCATAAGTTTTTAAGCTCATCATTAACGGTTTCAATTACAGATCTTTTACGCAATAATAATTTTTCCTCGTTACTTAATGCTTTTGACTTCATATTTCTTCTAACAGCAGTTATAAGTTGAATTCCATTACCGAAAAGTAAATCACTGAGAGCTTTTGATATATATCCTTTATCACCAAATAGTTTGCCGAAAATTTCTTTGGTCATATGTGTGATTGTCTTTGCATCTCTATCATCACAATTTCCTTTTGTTAGGTAAAAAGACAATATTTCTCCCTTATCATTAATAATAAGGTGCAATTTAAAGCCAAAGAACCAACCCATAGTTGATTTACCGACTTCCGCAAGGTCTTTAAAGGTTTTGTTTCGTTTAATCCTCTTATTGTGACACACACGTAATACTGTAGAGTCAATAAAACTAATGCCAGTGCACTCTCCTTTACACTTATAGTGTAAGAAAAGCATGAATGCAATAGCGCATCTATGGCTCAATTCAATAAAACGGTTGTATGAAACTAAACCTGGAAAATCGTTCTTTAAATTTACCGACACATAATGCAAATAAAAATGTTTGAAGCTTTTAAAATGACCACTATGAAATGCAATTAGCAATGTAATCACTTCTGAATCAGAGAGCCCTGTTTTTCTGTTTCGTATTTGTTTTTCCGAAGATGAGTTAATTTGTTTTTGTTTTAATTCTTTTTCAAAAACTTTGCAGAAATCATCCGCATTAACAAAAATTTCTATAATTTTATCCTGTAGCATTGGTTTTGTTTTTTTGTTGGTTTGCACTACAAAAATAAACAATTCCAATGCTGCTAATTATTTGTTATTC
>CAIUKU010000134.1 GCA_903899825.1 uncultured Bacteroidales bacterium
GAAAAAATAATTTTTAGAAGTCCAATTAAAATCTTATTAAGTTAATATTGCTATATTACAATTATTATTATACTTTTGCACGTTCAAAAAAATTAACTAACATTAATGTAAAATAACATGCAGAACAAAGGAGCTATCAAAATTTTTGCAATTCTATTCGCTTTTGTTTGTTTATATCACTTATCTTTTACTTATAAAACCTATCGTATAGAAAAAGATGCACGTGAATATGCAAACAATGAAGAAGTAGGGCGTATGGCTAAGCAAATGGCAAATGGAGATATTCTTAAAGAAAATTTCTATGTTGATTCAATTTCTAAAGCACGTGAAAGGTATTATTTGGATTCATTGCAAAATGAGGTAATTTACAATCTTTTGATTAGAAAATATACTTATAAAGAGTGTAAAGAGAGAGAAATTAATTTAGGATTAGACTTAAAAGGTGGGATGAATGTAACCCTTGAAGTATCCATGGTTGATATTCTTAAAACGATGTCAGGACATAGCAAGGACAGTACATTCAATAAAGCTATTAATTTAGCTTTGATCAAACAAAAAAGCTCACAAACCGATTTTGTAAGTCTTTTTGCTGAATCATTCAAAGAAATTGATCCAAATGCAAAAATGGCTGCTATTTTCAGCTATGAGTTAAAAGACAAAATTAAAGTTAATTCAACTAATGAAGAAGTTGTTATTGCTATTCGCAAGGAGACCAGTGATGCTTTCGACAGAACTTTCCAGATTTTACGTCAACGTATTGATAAATTTGGAGTTACTCAGCCAAACATACAGGCATTGAAGCAATCAGAAAGAATTTTGGTAGAGTTGCCAGGTATAAAAGATCCAGAACGTGTCAGGAAATTATTGCAAGGTACTGCACAATTAGAATTCTGGGAAACCTATGATTTTAAAGAATTAGCCCAGACATTTGTAGATGCTGATAAAATGCTTGTTTCTGCTCAGAATTTAGGACAAATCGAAGGAAATGATTCTTTATCAGTAATCAAAGATACTACTACAACTGCTATAGCATCGAAAAAAGATACACTTCTTGCAAAGAATGCAAAGGATACTGCCGGAAAAACACTGTTAGATAAATTAAAAAGTGATACTTCAAAAGCTGGTAAAAATGAAAAATCCAGAGAAGAATGGGCAAAAGAACATCCATTATTTTCCGTTTTACAGTTGAATCTTGATGAAAAAAATATTCCCAGAGAAGGGCCTGTTGTAGGACTTTCAAATTCAAAAGATATTCCTAAAGTTGAAAAACTGCTGGAATTAGCAAAAAAGACTTTTCCTCACAATCTTAAATTATTATGGTCAGCAAAACCGATTCAGGATGGTACCAACATCTATCAACTGGTTGCTATAAAAGTTTCTTCACGTGATGGTTCTCCTGCGTTGGGAGGAGATGTTATTACCGATGCCCGTCAGGATTTTAGCCAGAATGGCGGAAACGAAATCTCAATGGCTATGAATGCCGAAGGTGCAAAAACATGGAAAAATTTAACTGGTGCCAATATAGGTAAAAGCGTTGCTATTGTTCTTGATAATATTGTTTATTCCTATCCTACCGTCAACTCAGAAATTTCAGGTGGTCGTTCGTCGATTACCGGAAGATTTTCGCTGGAAGAAGCAAAAGATTTGGCCAATATCTTAAAAGCCGGTAAATTACCTGCTCCTGCCAAAATTGTGCAGGAAGCTGTTGTTGGACCATCTTTGGGTAAAGAAGCCATCAATGCAAGTTTAATGTCATTTGTATTTGCATTTTTAATGGTACTTTTATACATGTTCTTTTTCTATAACGGAGCCGGTTTAATTGCAAACATCGCTCTAATAAGTAATATTTTCTTTTTAATGGGCGTACTTTCTTCCATTGGTGCTGTTTTAACATTACCAGGTATTGCAGGTATCGTACTTACATTGGGTATGGCGGTGGATGCCAACGTAATTATTTATGAACGTATCAAAGAAGAAATCAGGGCTGGTAAAGGTATACGACTGGCCATTGACGATGGTTATAAACATGCTTATTCTGCTATTATCGATGGAAACGTTACAACCTTATTAACAGGGATCATTTTGTTTATATTTGGTTCAGGTCCTATTCAGGGTTTTGCAACCACTTTGTGTGTTGGGATTTTAACTTCATTGTTCTCTGCTATCTTTATCAGTAGGTTGATTATTACCTGGATGCTCGATCGCAATAAAACGCTGACATTAAGCCATAAAATAACTGCTAATTTCTTACAAAGTACTACTATTGATTTTATTAAAATCAGAAAAATAGGATATTATGTTACCGGTATTTTGCTTGTTATCAGTACTTTTTCTTTAATTATCAAAGGTGTTAATTATGGGGTCGATTTTAAAGGGGGTAGAACCTATGTGATTCGTTTTGATCAGGATATCAAGTTGGCTGATGCTCGTACAGCTTTAACCAAGGAATTTGGAGAAACTCCTGAAATAAAAACTTTCGGACCCAATAATCAAATAAAAGTTACTACAAAATGGGGAATGGAAAATATTACAATTTCTCCTGCAGCTATTGATTCTATTGTATTGCAAAAATTGTACAATGGGCTAAAACCATTCTATAAAACACCCATTGAAGAAAAACTTTTTAAAACTGAAAGTGACGACAAGCAAATCGGTAAAATGAGTTCTGAAATGGTGGGGCCAACCATTGCTGATGATATTAAAAAATCAGCTATATGGGCTGTATTCTTTGCTTTAATTGCTATATTTATTTATGTTGCAATTCGTTTCAAAAAATGGGAATATGGATTTGGAGGCGTGTTTGCTTTGTTCCATGATGCCTTCATTACATTGGGTGTTTTCTCATTGTTTAATGGTATATTGCCTTTTAACTTAGAAGCTGATCAGGCATTTATTGCGGCTATTCTTACAATTATTGGTTATTCTATTAATGATACCGTAATTATCTTCGACCGTATCCGTGAATACATAGGTTTATATCCAAAAAGAGATATGGGAACCAATATCAACAATGCTATCAACAGCACATTGGGTCGTACCGTAAACACAGCCGGAACAACATTAATTGTATTGTTAATGATCTTCCTTTTCGGTGGTGAAGTAATCAGAGGATTTACTTTTGCCTTACTCTTTGGTATTGCAATCGGAACTTATAGCTCAATTTTTGTTGCCAGTCCTATCTCTTACGACATTATTGAATGGAAAAAAAAGAGAAACGAAAAAAAATTAAATCAAGCTAAAATCATAAAATAACTGTTTTAAAATACCTAAAACTCCGACTATTAAATATTTTTTTTAGTCGGAGTTTCTTTTTTATATGTATATTTGTAATTATTTTTTCTTTTTTTTAAATTTTAAAAGAAAAATTCATTACTTTAGCGTCCTGTATTATAACAA
>CAIUKU010000135.1 GCA_903899825.1 uncultured Bacteroidales bacterium
ATCAAGCAGTGTGCCAGAAAATAATTAACGAATTTTGAAGCGACAAAATGTCAGAAATCCTGAAATATTTTCAAGTTTAGCTGTCAAAATGACAGAAAATAATATTGATAAAATTAGAACAAACTTATTAATAGTCTGATATTAAGATAGGTGACTATTGTTCCTATAATAAATAAAATGATAGTTGTAAATTTTTTATTGGAGTATTTACCCATTACTTTTGGAGAGGAAGTAAGATACACCTGCATAAAAATTGTAAAAGGAAGTTGAATACTTAAAATCATCTGTGAGAATATTAAGCCTTTAAAAGGGTTTTTGATAAGGAAAATAATAATTACAGCAACTATTAAGGAAATACCGACTCCGATTTTAGAATGATTATCTTTTAAATCGTAAGGTTCCCCAAATATGCCTGCAAAAATCGAACCTCCTGCCATACCGGAGGTAATGGTAGAAGCAATGCCTGCAAATAAGAGTGCAATGGCAAATATATCAGAAGCACTGTTACCCAGCAGTGGGATTAATATATTTTTGGCTTGTTGTAATTCGTTAACCAATACTCCGCTTTTAAAAAAAACAGCGGCAGCGAGTAGTATCATGGCACTGTTAATTGCCCAACCTACTATCATCGAGAGCAATGTATCGAATAATTCGTAATCTAACTGTTTTTTTATTACTTTTTCGTTTTCAAGGTTCCATTTCCTGCTTTGAATAATTTCGGAATGTAAAAAAAGATTATGTGGCATAACAACCGCACCCAACACACTCATTACAATAATCATACTCCCATCCGGTATTACAGGTTTAACCCAGCCAATTCCAGCTTCAACCCAATTGATATCAACCAGTGTTAATTCATAAATAAAAGAAATACCGATAATTGAAACAAAAGCAATGATCCATTTTTCAATTTTGCGGTAAGAATTGCTTATCAGCATAATTAAAACAAAAATTACCACCAGTATTGCCCCGATTTGTATAGGAATATTAAAAAGCATATTTAAAGCTATGGCACCACCTAATATTTCAGCCAGAGATGTTGAAACAGAGGCTAAAACAGCGGATGTAAGTACCGGTTTTGAAATCCATTTAGGGGTATGTAAATTTGCAGCCTCGGCCAAACACAAACCCGTTGCAATGCCAAGATGAGCTACGTTGTGTTGTAATATAATCAACATTATTGTAGAAAGTGTAACCATCCATAAGAGGGAATAGCCGTATTCTGAGCCTGCAGCAATGTTGGAAGCCCAGTTACCAGGGTCAATAAATCCAACGGTAACCAATAAACCCGGTCCTATATAACGCAAAATGTCTAAACCTCCCAACTGAGGTTTATGATCTTTGCTTTTTAAATCTTTAAAAAAATCTTTTAAAAATTGCATTGGCTGCTTTTATTTCAAATAATAAACAAATTAATAAATGAATAGTTAAAAAAAAGACTGTTCATTTTGAACAGTCTTTAAGTTTTTATAATAATACTGAAAATCTAATCTATAACTTTATAACCAATAACTATTAGCTATTATAAGCCCATTTAAGCCAAATTGCACCCCATGTAAAGCCGGCACCAAAAGTGGCAAGAATCAGATTATCTCCTTTTTTTAATTTTTTTTCATAATCCCAAAGTAATAATGGAAGGGTAGCTGCAGTTGTATTACCATATTTCTGAATATTTACCATTACCTTTTCGTTTGGGAGGTTCATTCTTTTACCAGTTGCATCAATTATACGCATATTGGCCTGATGAGGAACTAAATAAGCAATATCATCAGCGGTTAAATTATTTCTTTCCATTAATTCAACGGCAGTATCAGCCATATTGGAAACTGCTGCTTTAAAAACAGGTTGTCCTTCCTGATAAATAAAATGCTCGCGGGCATCAACCGTTGCATGAGAAGAAGGTTTTACAGATCCGCCTGCTTTTTGGTGTAAATGAACCCTGCCAGCTCCGTCTGCACGCAAAATCATATCCATTATTCCTATTTCTTCTTCAACAGGTTCTAATAAAACAGCACCGGACCCATCTCCAAAGATAGGACAAGTAGCTCTATCAGTATAATCAACAATAGATGACATTTTTTCAGCACCCACCACAATCACTTTTTTGTAAGAACCTGATTCTACAAATTTTGTAGCTGTCGCCAATGCAAACAGAAAGCCTGAACATCCGGCGTTTAAATCGTAACTGAAAGCATTCTTAATTCCGGCTTTGTCGCAAATAATGTTTGCAGTTGCAGGGAATTGCATATCGGGTGTAACCGTAGCACAAATCAACAATTCAATATCTTCGGCTAAGGTATTTGTTTTTTTTAATAAATCTAAAACGGCACCGGCTCCTAAATCACTTGAACCTTTACCTTCTCCTTTTAAAATTCTTCTTTCTTTGATACCGATGCGGGTCATTATCCATTCATCGGTAGTGTCTACCATTTTGCTTAATTCTTCATTATTAAGGATGTATTCTGGAAGGCATACACCAACGCCAGTTATGGCTGCTCTAATTTTTGTCATTATATCGAGTTTTTTATTGTCATTTAATTAGGTTGAGCATATTTAGCCATGGCTGCTTTTATTTTTTGGGAAAGTTTTGTTAAATGTACTTCTCTTGATAATAAAAGCATATTTTTGATTGCAATATCATTTGAAATTCCATGACCAATCAAAACGGAAGAGTTAACTCCTAATATTGGGCTACCTCCGAAATTTTCGTAATTAAACCTTTTAAAATAATCGTCCAGTAAATTATGTTTGACCAATAATGTGTAAAGTGCTTCTGTTTGTTTAACAATCATATTTCCTATAAATCCATCACATACAAACACATCAACCTCATTTTTAAAAAGCTCACGACTTTCAACATTTCCAACAAAATTAAAATCTTTAGTATCTTTCATTAATTGAAAAGTTGCCTGACACTGAAGATTGCCTTTTTCTTCTTCTTCGCCAATATTTAATAAGCCAACACGGGGATTTTTGATACCCATCACGTATTTGGCATATATATTTCCTAAAATTGCAAACTGATATAAAACATCAGGCTTGCTATCAGGATTAGCTCCAATGTCAAGAATAAGGCTTAAACCGCCATTTTCTTTGGGGATATATCCTGAAACACATGGACGAATAACACCGGGGATGGTATTAACACTATACATAGCACCAACAAGCGCTGCACCTGTATTGCCTGCACTTGAAAAAGTATCGATTTTCTTGTTCTTAAGTAATTTAAAACCTATACTAATACTTGAATTCGGCTTTTGAGTGAATGCTTTTATAGGTTTTTCTCCCATACCTATAACATCCTGTGCATGTACAATATCAAAATCTTCCACATTGGCTTTGAATTCTTTTAATTTTGAAATGATAATATTCTCATCTCCAATTAAAACAATTCTTTCCGATTTTGGAATTTCTTTTTGAGCTAATATAGCACCTTTAAGGGTAGCATCGGGAGCGTAATCGCCTCCCATAACATCTAATCCGATTTTCATTAA
Source organism: uncultured Bacteroidales bacterium (assembly GCA_903899825.1). GTDB lineage: Bacteria > Bacteroidota > Bacteroidia > Bacteroidales > JACABE01 > JACABE01. The sequence goes on from CAIUKU010000135.1 coordinate 3,495, forward strand.
CTTGAATTTTAGTTAAAGAAACTATGAACTGCAGTCAACTAAGCGCTTACTTGTTTTTCGATTGCTAACTTACCTTTATAGTATCCACATTCAGGGCATACTCTGTGGTAAAGAGTTGGTGATCCACAATTAGAGCATACTGCAATTGTAGGTGCTTCGGCTTTGTCGTGTGTTCTTCTTTTTGCTGTTCTCTGTTTTGAGAATCTATGTTTAGGATGCGGCATATAGAATTATTATTTAATGTTATTAATTTAATTTTCTGTGATAAGTCCTTTCAAACTGTCCCAACGTGAATCAGGTTCTGTATGTGAAAGTTCATTTAATCTTTTTATTATTTCAGGATTACATTTCGTATTTCCGTTATTGTCTTCAGGATGTGTCTTTTTGATCGGAAGCATTAATACAATATACTCATATAAATAAGATGAAATATCTATTTGATGTTCTGATTCCGGGATTATTAAAATATCATCATTTTCTTCTTCCCATGTTTCACCAAGTTTAATAATCAATCTTTCCTGTTTATTTACTTCGTAATCAAAATTATCTAAACATCGGTCGCACATTACATTTAAACTGCCTTTGATTGCAAAGTCAAGTACAAGCATTCTCTCCTGTTTATCTAATGTAAGATCCACATTAATTGATGCTTGCTCTATTTCAGTATACTCAAATTCAGTAAAGAATTTACCATCAATATAGAAATGATAAAGATGTTTTTCTAAACTTAATCCGCTGAAAGGCAATATATACTGCTTTAAATATCCCAAAGCATTTATTTTTAAATAAGGGGGCAAAATTACAAATATTATTCTTATCTACAAACAATTATAAGTTGATTTTTATTAAAAAATATTAAAAACTTGATTGTCAGTATTATATGTTTAGCCAAATAATTTTGCAAAAACTTGTTCTACATTACTTACTGCAATGATCTCAATATTGAATTTTGACAAATCTAAGCCTTTTAAATTGTATTTTGATATAAAAATCCGATCAAATCCAAGTTTGTCAGCTTCTGCTATGCGTTGGTCTACACGGTTTACTGGCCGGATTTCACCAGAAAGTCCGACTTCAGCAGCAAAACAATCTTTTGCACTTATAGCAATATCTTCGTTTGAAGATAAAATTGAACAAATTACGGCCAGGTCAATTGCAGGATCGTCGACTCTTATACCACCTGCAATATTTAGGAAAACATCTTTTACACCCAATCGGAAACCATGTCGTTTTTCCAGCACAGCCAGCAGCATTCCCAAACGTTTGGTCTCAAAGCCGGTTGATGACCGCTGAGGTGTGCCATAAGCGGCAGAGCTTACTAATGATTGTGTTTCTATCAACATTGGACGCATTCCTTCAATAGTAGCTGCAATGGCGGTTCCACTTAAATTCTCATCTCTCTGCGATAATAAAATCTCAGAAGGATTAGAAACTTCTCGTAATCCATTTCCCTGCATTTCATAAATACCAAGTTCAGATGTAGAACCAAATCTGTTTTTAACAGAACGTAAAATACGGTATCCGTAATTCCGGTCACCTTCAAACTGAAGGACCGTATCTACCATGTGTTCGAGCAGTTTAGGTCCGGCAAGGCTTCCGTCTTTGGTAATATGTCCGATCAAAAAAACAGGTGTTCCCGTAAGTTTAGCATATCGTTGCATTTCAGCTGCACATTCTTTTATTTGTGAAATACTTCCTGCTGATGCGTCAATAATATTGGTTTGTAATGTTTGAATAGAATCAATAACTATTAATTCTGGTGTGATTTCAGCAATTTGTTGAAAAATTTCCTGTGTTGAGGTTGCTGTAAAAATATAACAAGCATTATTGCTTAAACCAACTCTTTCAGCCCGCATTTTAATTTGTTGTTCACTTTCTTCTCCGCTCACATATAGTACTTTGCAATTTTTGATATATAAAGCAATTTGTAACATTAAAGTAGATTTCCCAATTCCTGGTTCACCCCCAACCAATATCAAAGAACCAGGAACCAAGCCTCCGCCTAATACCCTGTTTAATTCTGCATTATTGGTATCTTTTCTGGATTCCAGTTCGTATTTTATTTCATTGATTAATATGGATTTACTTTGCCTGCGTTCGGATTGCCGACTCCATTTTTGGTCTTTGTCACGTTCAATGATTTCTTCTGCATAGGTATTCCATTCACCACAGCCGGGACATTTTCCGATCCATTTAAGAGATTGTGATCCACAGTTTTGACAAAAGAATGAGGTTTTGGTTTTTGACATGAATTAAATAAATATTTTTTCAAAAGTAATCATTTTTTTATCAAAAATTAAAAACATAAAATTTCTTAATTAATTTAAGTATTAATAAATAGATACTCATATTTTGAATTTAAATTGTAATTTTGCAAAATTAATAAAGGCTTATTCAATTAAACGCTCATTATATTTATGCTGAACAGGAGATACTTACGTACCAAAGTGATGCAAGCACTGTATGCTTTCTTTCAATCTGAAGACGATCGTATGGATATTGCAGAAAGAAACCTGTTAAAAAATATTGAAAAGCTATATGAGCTTTATATCTATCAACTTTCTTTGCTGATAGAATTGGTTGAGTTTGCTAAACGACGTATGGATGAAAATAAGTTAAAGCACATTCCTACTAAAGATGATTTAAGCCCCAATTCACGATTTATTGAGAATAGATTTATTAAACAACTTGAAAACAATAAAATATATCAATTACACTTTAATCAGTTAAAAATCAATTGGTCAGAGGATCAGGATATGTTTCGCTCGATTTACCAAAAAATCAAGGAAAGCAAAGTTTTTAATGATTATCTGAGTGCAGAGGAATCATCCTATTCATCTGATAAAAAGATAATTGTTTCAATTTTAAGAAAATTTATTATTTCTGATGAATCTTTGCAAAATTATTTTGAAGACAAAAATATTTATTGGGCGGATGATTATCTTACAGTATCAATGATGGTACTTAAAACTATTGATGGTTTTAATGAAGAAGATGATGATTTATATGCTTTACCAAAACTTTATAAAAATGAGGATAGAAACAATCCTGATGACGATAAAAATTTTGTAATAGATTTGTTTAGAAAAACGATTATCAATGCTGATAAATTTGAAAAATTAATAGCTGAAAAAACAACAAACTGGGAAGTTGAACGAATTGCCGTCGTTGATAACATCCTTATTAAAATGGCATTGGTTGAATTGTTGGAATTTCCATCTATACCAGTTAAAGTTTCATTGAATGAATACATTGAAATTTCTAAAGGATATAGCTCAGATAAAAGTAAGGTTTTTATCAATGGTGTACTCGATAAACTCATTGATGATTTAAAAGCCGACAAGTCAATAAGAAAAGTTGGAAGAGGTTTAATTGAAAATAATTAGTTATTGTGTTATAAAGTCTTAAAAATCAATGATTATAAATATGAAAATCAAATTATTAACTATCAGTTTTTTCCTTTTTCTTTTTACTGCATGTAATCATCAATCTAACGAAAAATTATCTACAGATTTAGTAAATAACCCCAATTCAGCAACAGGTAATCAGGATGCTTCAGGCTTGCCTAAGTTTCAGTTTGAAAGCGATGTACACGATTTCGGTAAAGTTATAGAAGGAGAAAAATTAAGTTACAGCTTTAAGTTTAAAAATATTGGAAATTCGGATTTAATAATTGCTACAGCCAATGCAAGTTGTGGATGTACTGTTCCCGAGTTTTCAAAAGAGCCCGTTCAGAAAGGTGCAGAAGGCATTGTTACAGTTACTTTTAATACCGCCGGTAAAAATGGTTTTCAACATAAAACTGTTACAGTGGGTGCTAATACACAACCCAGCAATTTTACCCTACATGTCAAAGCAATGGTAACATCACCAGAAAATAATTAACAATCAAATAACATATACTATGAATAATTTATTAAACATCATCTTAATGTCACAACCACAACAAGGTGGAAGTAATGACAGTGGAATTCAATCTTTGTTCTTTTTAGTAGCAATTTTTGCAGTCTTTTATTTTTTTATGATTCGTCCACAAATGAAAAAAACCAAGGAACAAAAAAAATTCAGAGAAAACCTTGAAAAAGGTCAGAGAATTGTTACAATAGGCGGAATCCATGGTAAAATTATAGAACTACAAGAAACCACAGCTATTATTGAAGTTGAAGGACAAAACCGTTTAAAAATTGAAAAGTCAGCGATTGCTTTAGATAACTCTTCTCAATTGCAGGAAAGCAAATAAGCTGAGAATTATAAAGTGTAATTTTTGCAATGGGTTCCTTAATTTTTTAAAGTAAAAAGTAAAAAGGGGAAATTGCATTTTATTATATCATTATTTATTTGCAAAATATTAAATCTCAATCTGCAAAGATTGAGATTTATTTTTTAAATTTGAAAAGTGGAAACTGATTTTAAAACATTAGCCGGAAAAGTTATTAATACCAATGGATTACCAAGCAAGAAGAAAGCAATTGTCTTTTCACTTTGTTTGTTTATTTCATTGTTTTTTTGGCTATTGATAAAATTCTCAAAAGAGTTCCAATTAACAATTCCTTGCCCCTGTTTCGTTCGTGAATCTCCCATCTGATAAAGTCTTGATGAATAGTTCAGATACTTCATTTTTAATTACTATCAAATCTCAGGGATTTAATCTTTTATATTTTCAGCTTTTTGAAAAGAAAAAAATACTAATGGTTGATGCTTCTCTGTTGAAAAATAATTCAAATTCAAACGACAGTATTTCCATTTTCGGAGCATCTCAAATGTCGAAATTATTTAATAAACATTTTGATTTTGATTATGAGATAGTTAATATTAATCCTGATGTTATTGCGCTATATTGGGAGAAAGCAATTGTGAAAAAAATTCCTGTAAAGCTGAATCAGACTATAAACTTTCAGAAACAATATCAATTGTATGATACTGTTAAAATTGAACCTGACACCATAAGTATCAGTGGTACTAAGGCTGATCTTGAGCAAATTATGTTTTTATCAACCCGAAGTGTTGTACTAAATAATATCAGTACATCGCAAAATTTATATGTTGATATATTACGGCCTTATAAATTTCCAAAAATCAAAATTTTTACAACCAAAATCAAATTAAGCATTCCTGTCGAAAAATTTACTGAAGCTGAAATAGATGTTGGTGTTAAGGTTTTAGACAATAATATGAAAAATATCAAGTTATTTCCCGATAAAGTCAGAATAACATACCAGGTCGCTTTAAAAGATTTTAAAAAAGTAAATGATGAAATGTTTGTAGTTGTTACTAATATTAATAAAATCAAAACGAATAAGGA
>CAIUKU010000136.1 GCA_903899825.1 uncultured Bacteroidales bacterium
ACAAAGATAATAATATTATATTCTTATGATTCTTTATTTTGTTAGTGATTGAACTAAACGCAAACTATAAGACATTGATTTTCTTACTTCCGGAGAATTAAATTCTTTTAATAGTTTAAACAATGATTTGTTGTCCAGTTTATCATCCATTTTCGTATGAGCAAGAGTACTGCTTAGTTTTTCAAGTGAATCCAATACAGACGTTTGTGTTAAATTACCAATAATTGAGGTAATTTTATCCATGTTTTGGGACAATCTTCTTAAATCCTCCGCAGTATATTGTGTCATGAATTTTTGAACCAGCTTACCGAGTTCTTTAACAAAATCAATATATCCTTTTTGCTCAAATTCATTCATCTTATTTATCGCATCCAGACCCATCTGACGTATAATTGGTTCAACATCCTTTGCCAGATCCATCATGCTTTCAAGCATTCCCAGTAATTGATTGAAAGTATTAATGTTTTTAATCAATCCGATTCCAAGTCTGCTTACATTTTCAATATCTACATCCACACCTGCACGGTCTAATTCAATTACTGAAGTCTGAAAAATATCTTTTCCTATGTAGGAAAGATCTGTTAAAAGATCTTCAACCTCTTCACGTTTTCGACGCTGTACCTGCATTTCTTCCAATACAAGATCAAGCTTACGGTTCAACTCATTTATTTCCTGTTGTATACTATTTTCATCCATTAATTTGAGTATTAGAATTCCGCAATTTTTTTACCTGCCAATGTCATTTTTGAATCTATAGGCATTTCTTTACCTTTAAGTAAAATATGCCAGTAAATCCAACGGAAAATGAGCTTACCATAATGATTCATCCTTGTTTCTTTCAAAAGACTAAATGGTCCTACACCCGGAAATGGAAAAGAACCTGGAAGTGGTTCAGTATCATAATTAAAATCTATCAATGCACCTTTACCATGTCCGGTTTCGATATAACAATTAGAATGTCCGTCAAATGCAGCGGTGTAGGGTCTGCCTTCAATAGCGCATAACATATTTTCAAGCACAACTTCAGCAGCAAAATGTACTACAGACCCTGCTTTTGAAGTTGGAATATTGGAAGCATCTCCTAACACAAAAATATTTGAATATTGAGCTGATTGAAGCGTGAATTTGTCTGTTTTAGCAAATCCCATATCATCTCCCAGTCCACTCTTAGAAATCACTTCATCGCCCATGTGAACGGGAACAGTAATTAAGCAATCGAAAGGAATTTCAATTCCATTGTAATCAATTATCTTCTTTTCTTCGTTGTTAACTTCTGAAATGTAAAAATCTGTAACGATATTAATGTTCTTCTCCTGTAGCAATTCACCCATTACTTTAGAAGTCCGGGGTTTGGTAAAAGCTCCGCTTAATGGAGTAACATAAGTGATATTTACTTTGTCGCGCATACCCCTTTCAATAAAAAAAGCATCGGCAAACATAACAAATTCAAGGGGCGCAACAGGACATTTAATAGGCATGTCTGCAATATTCAGTACCAGTTCTCCACCTTTCCATGTTTTAAAGAAATTTCCCAATGCCAAAGCCCCTTCTATGGTATAAAAATCAAAAATGTTTTTGTACCATAAATCAGCTTTTAAACCTTCTGTTTCTTCGGGTACTATCCTTGTTCCGGTTGCAATAATCAGATAATCATAGGACAAAACAACTCCATCTGACAAATGTACTTGATTTTTTTCCGGGAGAATATTTTCAATTTTTTGAAAAATTACATTCACACCTACTGGAATGAAATCGTTTTTAGGTTTGATAACATCTTTTTTGGTGTACATTCCGAATGGAATAAATAAAAAACCCGGTTGGTAGTAATGTGTTTTATACTGATCTACAATTGTGATTTCCCATTCGTTACGATCGAGTTCTTTTCGTAATTTATTTGACATTATCGTACCACCGGTACCTGCACCAAGGATAAGTATTTTCTTCATTTTATCAGGATAAATAATTGTTGTTACTATTTTCACAAGCAAAAATAATACAAGATATTTTCATAAACAAATATTTATA
>CAIUKU010000137.1 GCA_903899825.1 uncultured Bacteroidales bacterium
CTTCCATGAAATCCATACAGTCATACCCTGAACAAGCATTAACTTATCAACAGATTTGGATGTAACACTTACGTGAAAAATTTCACCACAATCAACAATAATATCAATTCCTCTGATAGTGGATATCAAATCTTTTATTACACCTTCAAAGCAGTTGCTGGCACTGGATATTTGTTTTTCAGTAGATACTATTATTTCATCGGAAGGAATAACTACAAACCCTTCTCCATCAGATAAATCACTGTCTATTTCAATGCTCATACCCGATATTAATAATGCTTTAATGTTATCGTTTTTATCAATATTTTTTAAAACACAAGGAAAGAAATTTTTAATACCGACAAATCGTGCAATAAATGGATGATTGGGTGCATGAAAAATTTCGCCAGGTGTGCCACACCGAATGAGTTTGCCCTGATGAATTACTGCAATTCGGTTGGCCAATGATAAGGCTTCATCGAAATCATGAGTCACATGCAGTATGGTTATCCCTTTGCGGTTCAATCGTCGCAACAAAGCTCTTAACTGGTCTTTCATTCGTATATCTACTGCTGCCAAAGGTTCGTCAAGCAATAGCAATTTTGGTTCTGCTGCCAATGCACGAGCCAATGCTACTCTTTGTAACTCTCCACCTGATAATCCCTTGGGTTTGCGATTGAGCAAACTGCTTATTTCCATTTCTTCAGCAAGTTCTTCAACCCGGTTTTTAATTTCAAGTTTTGAATACGATCTGGCTTTTAAAGAATAGGCAATATTTTCAGCAACTGTATAATGCGGAAAGATGGCAAAGTCCTGAAATACCATGCTGATACCTCTTTGCTGTATAGGCTGATGGGTAATGTCTTTATCATTTAAATAGATAGATCCTGTATCCATTTTCTCAATACCTGCTATCAGTTCTAATATCACTGATTTCCCAGCTCCCGATTCTCCCAATAATACAAAGTAATCAGCTTTCTCAACACTGAAACTAATTTTTTCAAGTGAAAAATCACCCAGTTGTTTCGACATTCCTTTAATTTCAAGCATTTTTCTTTCCTCCCGAAATGTATCTGAGTAAAATAAAGAATATCAGGCAAACCAATATGAAAACAACTGCTACAGGACGTGCATATTGAAGACCATAAGAGCCAAAACGTTCGAATATCAATACCGGTGTTACCATTGGATGATATGCAATGATAACAATGGCACCAAATTCACTCAGTCCTCTGGCAAACATCATCACTAAACCGGAGACAATACTGCGTCCAGCCAGAGGTACTGATATCGTAAAAAAAACCCTGGCAGATGAAGCACCGAGACTTCTGGCTGTCTTTTCCAGCCTCTCAGGAACTGATAGAAAACCATCTCTGGCAGCATTTACCAAAAAAGGTATGCTTACAAATGCCATGGCAGCGGAAATACCTATAGGATTTCCGACAAAATCCAATCCAACAGATGAAGCAGCTTTACCCAGGAATGAATTTCTTGATAAAAAACCCAACATAGCAATTCCTGCAGCAGAATGTGGAATAACAATAGGTAAATCGATTATTCCAAGTATTAATTTTTTTAAGTAAAACTTTTTTCGCGCCAGTAAATAAGCAAGGGGAATGGCACCAATGGCCATAAAAAGTGTAGCTGCAAAAGATGTAATTAGTGTTAAGCGAATACTTTTCAATACTTCCAAATCTTTGACGGTAGTAAAGAGTTCGCTTGCTGATGTTGAAATAAACATTCCGGCAATAGGGGCAATGATAAACATTAAAACCAATCCGCTACCTAAGGTTAATAAAAGCCTGAATGAAAATTTGTTCATACTTGTTTGTAACGTTCTTAAAATTAATTAGGTTTGTAAAGTAAGGAAATTAATCGAGGAAAAGTCGTCAGCTTATCTTTCTTAATTTAAATTATTCATTTACTTAACTCTGCTCGTCAGATTTTGTAATTTTTCAGGAAGTTGATCATATTCATTTACATAAGGATTTTTCAATGAAGGTTGACCATTTTTCTCCATAATTTTTAAACCTTTTTCTGCATCCATCAAAAATGCAGCAAAAGCTTCGGCAGCTTTACGGTTGGGAGCATTCAGAGGAATTGTAAAACCATATACCATTGCTTCACCTGTTTGTAACATTTTTTCTCCGGGGTTTTTTCCCTTTACTTCTAATTTGGCTAAAGCATAATTCGCTGCATTTTTCTTGTTTCCCAGGTTTATTTCCTGAGGCAAAGATAAAAATTTTAATTGATGTTGAATAGCTACAGAACGATAAATAAACAGATAATCAATATCTCCGGTTTCAAGCAAAGCCAGCATATCAACTTCTTTTGGACGAATGTATTGATTGTCTTTTCCTTTCATTTTATTGTAAAATCCTTTTATACCATAATATTTTTCAGCCAGTTGCAGGCACAAAAGGGTACGATAACCACAGGGATCTGCATCAGGGTCGGATCGTCCATAAGCAATATCTTTTAAAAGTAAAAGTTTTGTCCAGCTAAGACTATCCATTTCGTTTGCTTTACGGGCATTTGGATTATAAGCTATCACCATTTCGTTGGTAGCAAATGGAATATTCCAGTTAGCAAATTTAGGAATCAATAGCTTATCAATTACTTTATAATCAGCGGAAAGTATTATATCACAGGGCTTGTTGAGTTCTGTTATTTTACGTGCACATTCCACACTACCTGCTGCTTCAGCAAGTATTTCTATGTTGGGATGAAGAGCTTTGAAAGAATCTGCCATTTCCTTGAAAGGTACTGCCATACTTCCTGCATGAAATACAATCAATTGACCACTTATACTATCACATGATTCACTTTGTATATTTTCTTTTTTTGATTTTTGAATGCAGGATGCCATCAATGCAATCATAAATAATGAAATAAGTAATTTCTTCATATATATTTTTTTTGCAAATATACGCAATATGAATAAAAATGCAACTCCTTGCATTTTTTATTTTTCTTTCAAAAAATCTTCATTACTTTTGCACCGAAATGAATAAAAATACAATACGTATTATCATAATCATGAGAAATCATAAAATAATATTAAATTCATTATTAATAATTTTTAGTGTATTTATTTTTGCATCCTGCAAAAAAGATAGCAATGATACAATGCCATTGATCACTCTCAAAACAGATGGTACTTATACCAATAATATGAGTTATTTATCAAATCATATTGTGAAATTTGGTATTATGGCCAACGGAAAAGATGCAAATATTACGAATCTTGTAATAAAATGCAGTGGTAAAAATTTCACAAAAACTTTAGTAGATGAAGGATTTAACACAGTTTCGTTAAACACTGATAAAATATTTACCAATGTCTTTGGAGACTCTATTCAATGGACTATTACAGTGATGGATCACAACAGGAATTTTGCTTCCTTAAGCCTAATAACTTTTGATACATCAAAATCTTACGCTCCCATTTATTCCTATACCAATATTGAAATGGGAATGCAAAACAATACTACAACTCCACAATTATTAAATGCCCTATCTGGGCAGTTATATTCTATGACACAGGGGCAACAATCTCCTCAACTTATTGATATTTTGTGTTATTACTACTTAACAAGTGGACTTCCTTCCTATACCTTTTCATCCGCAGGTGATATAGATGCAACACTTTATTATCCAACTATAAATACATTTAATCCTAAAAATTATACCGACTGGGATTATGCAACTCAATTAACAACTCTGGCTTTTGATAACTGTATCAATGATAGTTTATTGGTCGCTTCCTTTCATGCAGGTGCAGGTTTTAGCAGTCGGAAGTACAAATTTGCTGATGCAGGAAAAGTTGTTCCTTTCAAGACCGCTAGTGGAAAAACAGGTTTAATTAAAGTCTTGTCAGTGAGTGGCAATGAATCAGGAAAAATTGTATTCGATTTAAAAATCCAACAATAATTTTTTAATATTTCACAATTTTAATCATTTCTAAAATCTTAATCAAATGAAAAAAACTTTACTTTTTTTTGCAATGTTTATCATAACATTGACTGTTAATGCTCAGGATACCATTAGTGGTTTCTCATTTCCTTTAAATGATACTACTTCTAAACGCCCAAATTTTGGTTTACAAACCAATAAAACGTATGCTATTTTTAAAGAAGATACTGCAACATCAGTAACTGATACTATTACCTTTACCAATGGTGTTACTACCGGTGATTATGCTGCTACAGCAACCAAATGGGACAATGGTGCCAATGCCAAATTCTGGAGTGTAAAATTTAAAGCACCAAATTATACGAATTTTAAAATTTCATCCAAACAAAGAAGTGGTGGTGCAAATTCAGGTCCAAAAAACTTTAAAATCCAATGGCGTTTAAGTGCAGGTACCTATGCAGATGTTCCTAACGGCGCCGTTGTATTAGGTAACGACTGGACTACGGGAGTTGTCAATCAATTAGCAGTTCCTATTACAGGTCAGGGTACAGGTTCCGTTTATATCAGATGGCTCATGACCTCAAATGACGATTTGACAGGTGCTGCAGTTACCTCATTGGGCGTTTCTAAAATTGATGACATCATTATTACTGCAACCAATACAATTGGCATAGAAGAAACTATTTATACAAATACTGTCAATATCTATCCAAACCCATCCAATGGTGTTTTTAACATCGAAGCTTCAGATGCAATCAATGAAATAATGGTTTATAATGGTTTAGGATCTCAGGTTTTTCATTCTAATCCTTCTCAGTTAAAAAGTAGTATTGATCTTTCTGATTTTAAAGCAGGTTTTTATTTTGTGAAAGTAAGATACGATGATAATTCATATTATACCTCCAAGCTAATTGTTCGTTAATAGACAGCTTAATTAGTTTTTTTGAACAAAAAAACTGATTAGAAATAATATATTCCATCATTTAATACCCGTTTTTTTACCTATCATTCATCTCAATTTATAGAGATGGATGATAGGTTTAAGATCATACAAAAAATAATAAATATTTTATGTATTCAAAACACTTTTCACTTATCCTTATTTGCTTATTATTTCCCTTTGTGATGGTAAATGCTCAAAAAGTATCAGGTAAGGTATTTGATGCTGAAACCCGATTGCCATTAGTTGGAGCAAATATTCAGATTATCGAAACAGCTTCAGGTTGCAGTAGTAATGCCAAAGGAGAATATTTATTGTTAAGTCAAAAAACAGGAGAATTTACTATCTTCGTTAGTTTTGTTGGTTATAGTTCTGTTAAAAAGAAAGTAATCATTGAAAATACTAAAGAAGCCAGCATTGATTTTGCAATGCAAATGCAGATGATCGTAGCTGATCCTGTAGTTGTTTCTGCTACGCGATCCAGTCAGAATGTAAGTACTATTCCGGCCAGGGTACAATTGATCAGTAAAGCTCAGCTTTCTTATAATGCATCACCTTCACTGGATGCAAGTTTAACTTTTATTCCAGGTATTAATGTGAACAGAACCCTTGGGATTTTTGCCAATAAATCCATCGTAAGTATGAGAGGTTTAAGTGGAAAAGATCAATCAAGGACTTTGGTCATGATAGATGGTGTTCCAATCAATAAAACTGATGGAGGTAGTGTAAACTGGAATTTATTCAGTAAGGATTATGTTGAAAATATTGAAGTCTGTAAAGGTCCGGTTTCTTCTTTGTATGGCAGCAATGCCATGGGAGGTTCTATCAATGTTATTACAAGAAAACCAATTAAAATTTTTGAAGGAAATGCTGAATTATCTTATGGAAGCTATAATACCAGATCAATTCATTTCGATTTAGGTGGTAAGCTTGTGAATGCTGAAAAAAAAGGATTATACTGGATGTTGGGAGGTTTCAGAACCAAAAGCGATGGTTATATTACCCAGACTGATCTTAACATAACTCCTTATACTGTAAAGTCCTACCTCAACGAAGGAGGAGGTAACCTGAAACTGGGATATGAATTCAATACAAAACATCAGTTTGAGACCAATATTACTTATTTCAACGATGAAAGAGGGGGTGGCGAAACGGTCTATGAAGAAAAGGGGAACTATACTCAACATCAAACTTATCATTCAAGATCAACTTATAAATATTCGGGTAATTCAACCAATATTACAGCCAGTTTTTTCTTTTTAAGAGAAAATTACAAAGCCGTAAATGAATACATTAAAGACGGAACCTATACCTTATATGAGGTTGATTCCAAACGCACTGATGCAGGTATCAGCCTGAGTATAGCCCACAAAATAAATTCAAGAAATCTCCTGACTGCAGGTGTGGATATAAAACAAGGTAGTGTAGATGCAAGTGATGTATATTTTTCTTCTACTGATAAAATTAACAATAAAGGCAGAATGAATTTTGCTGCTTTGTTTTTGCAGGATGAACATGAAATTTTGAAAAATAAACTTAAAATTGTAACAGGATTAAGGTTTGACGATGCCAGATATTTGAATGGTACATTTACTATAGAAAACCCATCCACGGCCAATGATTATATGAATATATACCAGATTCAGGAAATCCCCAATGCAAATTACAATGCCTTGAGTCCAAAAATCTCTTTGTTATATACCATCAGCCCGGTGTTAAAAACCTATGTATCCTATTCAATAGGTTTTCGTCCCCCTACATTGGACGACATGTGCCGCTCAGGAAAAATTAAAGGTGGCTTTAAAGTGGTAAATCCATATTTAAAACCAGAAACCATTTCGAATTATGAATTAGGTTTTACTTTTCAGAAAAATAATTTACAACTTACTCCTTCTTTATATTATTCTATTGGACAGGATTTTATGTATTATGTAAGTACTGGAGATTCCGTTAATCAGGGTTTTAAAGTTAGTCCTGTATTCCAAAGCCGCAATATCAGTAAAGTTGAAATATATGGTTTTGAATTGGGTATCCAATATCAATTAAAAAGCAATATCTCAGTATATACTAATTACGCTTACAGTCATTCACAAATTAAGGAATACAAACTCTTGAACCCACTTACTGATCCCGATATTTCAAATAAATTCTTAACCGATGTTCCCAATCACAGTATTTCATTGGGTTGTATCTGGAAAAACAAAATTCTGAATACATCTGTAAATGCGAGATATATTGGTAAAAAATGGGTAAACGATGCCAATATAGCTGATGACAAATATGGTTTAGATGCACAATATCCTGACTATATAATTATTGATGTAAACTTTAGAAAACAGTTTGTTTCCTTTTTTGAAACAAGATTGTCTGTTGAAAATCTGTTTGATAAAATGATTTA
>CAIUKU010000138.1 GCA_903899825.1 uncultured Bacteroidales bacterium
AATTAAAAAATGAAACGAGCCATGTGAAAATTTTCACACACACGAGGATGTTTATTTGGCGAAACGAAGTTTACGAACACATTAAATAATAATTAAACCTGTGAGTAATTCCATAGGCGAAATTTGAACAGGATTAATATATTTAACAAACATAACAATAACTATTTCAGCGATTTAATAAATCATAAACAGATGAAAAAGATTTTTTTCTTATTGTGCATCGGCTTATTTATGGCAAACACTGTCTTTTCTCAAATGAGTATCAATGGGAATGCTGTAAAAAAATCAGCCTTTGTTTTAAATCCTAATAAAACTGAGTTGCTCAATTTAGCTGATAATAAAATTCTTATTTCTACCGAAGAAAAAGAAATGATGGCAAAAAGAAGACGCAGCAGAAGCAGTAGCTCTTCTGACGGTGGTGCATTTGTGAATTTATCCTTTGGCTATGGTCTTGGATTAGGTTCTCAGAACATTACAGGTTTTTCAGATAAAAATGATGACACTACAAGTATTTCAACTGAAGATCAGGTAGATGTTTCATTGGGAAAAGGTCTTTGTATAAAACTTGGACTGGGTTATATGATCAATGGAAATATTGGCTTTGAATTAGGAGCCTCTTATTTGTTGGGAGGTAAATCAACGGCAACAACCACATCCCCTTTTGGTTTTAATAAAACAAAAACCATTGAATCAAGTTATTATTCTTCAATGTTTATGATTAATCCCTCTGTATTAATCGCATCCGGTTCTGAAGGTATCAATCCCTATGCTAAATTTGGTCTGGTTTTAGGATTTGGTTCCTTTTATTTTGAAAAAAACTCAACAGCTGATACATTTATTACGATTCAAAAAACACAATATAGCGGAGGTATCGCCCTGGGCTTTAATGCCAGCCTGGGATGTTCATTCACAGTAAGCGATAATATTTCAATTTTTGCAGAATTTAACATGCTTAATATGTCCTATTCTCCCGATAAAAGTGAAATAATAACCTCTACTTCTCAAGGGAAAGATTTATTACCGGATTATACGGTTAGGGATAAGCAAACTGATTATTATGAAACATTAGTATCAACATCAATGTCACCCTTACCTGATACTGTTCCTAATCAAAAGCTTAAACAATCATTCTCATTTGGCAATATTGGATTAAATCTGGGCGTGAAATTTAATTTTTAAAAAATTATAACATTGATATTTTAGTTTGAATACTATAATATATAAACTTAAATTAATTACAAACTTTTTAAAAAATCATTATGAAAAAATTTTATTTATTAGTTTTCTTAGGTATGTTTTTTACAAACAACACCTTTTCGCAAATGAGTTTCAGCGGAAATACCCTTAAAAAATCAGCTTTTGACTTAACTGAAAAAAAAGCTAATTTTATTGATGACAATTCCTCAACAACTAAAGTAGTCATTACCGATGAAGAAGATGACATGTTGAAAAAAAGAAGAAAAAGAAGAGGTGGCCGCAGAGGTGGCGGCGGTGATTATAGTAATAGTATTACAATAAAACCTGTTTTCATGATATTTGGAATTTTTAGTTTAGAATATGAAAGAAAAATTGCTGATAATATGTCTTTGGGACTTGGACTAGGATATTATACTCGTTCTACAGGAAGTAGTACTTTTAGTGGTTTCCAATTTGTACCTGAATTTCGTTATTATTTTGAAGAAGCTATTGAAGGATGGTATGCTTCACCATATATTACTTACACTATTTTTACTGAATCTTATCCAATAATAGAAACGGATCAAAATACTGGTGCAGATGTTACTAAAGATCATTCAGAATCATTATCATTTTATGGTGGTGGTGTAGTTGGCGGACGTAAATGGGTATGGGGAGGATTTACACTTGATGCATGGGTAGGATTTGGTTATTTGGGTTTATCAGGTAGTTCCAATGAATCATTAAGTGTTGGTATATTACCAGTTTCAGGTTTAGCAATAGGTTTCTCATTTTAAATGATTTTTTTTTATTTAATAGAAAAAAGCTCTCAATTTTGAGAGCTTATTTTCTACTTTTTAATTTTGTTGCATTTATATCCTAAATTTATCACCTTACTAATTTAAAAAACGAATGAAAAAAATTTTACTTTTTGTATGCTTAGGAATGTTTTTAGTAAACATTAGTTATTCACAAATGAGTTTCTCAGGAAATACGCTTAAGAAATTAGCTTTTAATTTTTCTGAGAAAAAAATGAGTGTTCTTAATGGAAATGTTACTACTTCTAAAGTTGTTATTACAGATGAAGAAAACGATATGATGAAAAAAAGAAGAAAACGAGGAGGTCGTAGTGGTGGTGGTGGCGATTTTAGTTTTTTGTCATATTCACGCTTAGGAGTTACA
>CAIUKU010000139.1 GCA_903899825.1 uncultured Bacteroidales bacterium
CTGTTAGTGAGAATTCCTGTTGCAATTTTTTGTAATTCTTCTTTTATGTTTTTATGAATGATATTAGATCTTCCCTTAACAGCAAAAACTAAATGAATATATATTTGAGTGTAAGTGTTTGGCATAAAATAAATATTAATAGTTTTATATTAACAGGACGCTGCTAAGCAGTTGTTTTATATTATGTTATTCGTTTTTAATAACGGTATTGCCCTATGGGCTTATTATTGCATTGTTATTTGTTTCAGTTAACAGGGCAGCCATTGGGGTTTATTGTTATTCGATTCTATTAACAGAAAACCCTTTGTGCCTACCGTTACGTTTATTATTTTAGTTTTTATTTATGAAATTCGCTGATGTTTATTATTGTATATGTTATTTTATTTCATTGACTTGATTAAATGTATTCATTGCAAATATATGTTGTTTTTTACTCCCTATGGAGCAAACTGTACATAGAAAAGACATAAAATAGATTTTTAAGCATCGTAGGTGCGTCCTGTTAAATTTATATCAAATTTGCTTGCATTAACAGGGCGCTGCTACGCAGCTTTTCTTAATATTTTGCTATTCGTTTCTATTAACAGGACAGCCCTACGGGCTTTTCATTACATTTATTGATTTTTTTATTAATAGGACAGAGTCCTACATGGCTATTGTTAAGTTTATTGTTATTCTTTTCTATTATCAGAACATTCCACCAAGCTATCGATACATTATTATATTCATTTTTATTTATAAATCTGATGATGTTAATTATTGTATATGTTGTTTTATTACATTGATTTGCTTAAATGTATTCATTGCAAATATATGTTGTTTTTTGCTCCATAGGAGCAAACTGTACATAGAAAAGACATAAAATAGATTTTTTTAGCACCGTAGGTGCGTCCTGTTAAAATCATTTCAAATTTGTATTAACAGTACGCTGCTACGCAGCTTTTCTTTTTATTTTGTTATTGTTTCTATTAATAGGACAGCCCTTCGGGCTTATCATTGCATTATTGTTATTTTTTTTCAATAAACAGCAAACCCTTCATGTTTATCATTACATTCAATTATTTACCTTTACAAATGGCATAATCCAATTAATCTGAATTATTTCTTTACCATTTCATTAAATTCCATAATCATTTCGTCCCATCTATCTACCTGATGGAATAATTTATTCCAGATCTCTCTATCGTACCACAATTGATTGAGGTCTTCTATTTCCTTGGCTTGTTGCTCAACCCATGTGAAATACTTTAAATTATGAATTGCTTTCCTGTCGTTATAGGTAAGCTCCTTCATGTTGTCAGTTTTCTGACCTAACATACATTTTTCATAATCTTTGGTAGCTTGTATCAATGAATAATCGCCTTTTTCTTCTTGTAATTCTTCAATTCTTGAAGTATACATCTGAGCGGAATCGGTGGCAATGGTAAAAATTACATCATCACCTGTCATTTCAAAATGTTTGGCTGTTTTAATAGCTGAAAGGATATTGCCAATGCCCGAAATACCTATCATATTCAAATCTTCAATGAATTTATTATCAAAGCCTTCTGCTTTTAAGAATGCTTTACCATCTTTTTCGTTAAACAAACGAAGCAAACGCATACAATCTTCATCATCAATGGCTGTAACTACATCTGTGTTTTTAACATTATGAACCCATGGAACATGTTTGTCACCAATACCTTCAATACGATGACCGCCAAATCCATTCATCAATAGGGTAGGGCACTGCAAGGCTTCGGAAGCTACTACTTTTAAATGTGGATGAAGGGTGCGCAAAAAATCACCTGCAGCAATGGTTCCAGCTGAACCGGTAGCTGAAACATAGCCAGCCAAGCGGGTTTTCTTATCGGCAATCTGCTGATAAACTTCCTGGATGGCTTTTCCTGTAACATTGTAATGCCAGGCAGGATTTCCAAATTCATCAAACTGATTGAAGATTACACAATCTTTGCGGTTTCTCCGGATGTCCCAGCATTTATCGTAAATTTCCTTTACATTCGATTCGCAACCGGGAGTAGCAATCACTTCAGCTCCGATTTCCTTTAACCATGCAAAGCGTTCTTTGCTCATTTCTTCCGGTAAGATAGCAACTGCGGTAACGCCCATTAATTCTGAATCAAAAGCACCACCCCGGCAATAGTTCCCGGTAGAAGGCCATACTGCTTTGTGATAACTCGGATCAAATTCACCGGTAATGATACGTGGAGCCAGACAACCATAGGCAGCACCCACTTTATGTGCGCCCGTAGGAAACCATTTGCCGATTAATACAAAGATGCGGGTATCAATACCACTCAGTTTCTTTGGGATTTCAATATAGTTT
Source organism: uncultured Bacteroidales bacterium (assembly GCA_903899825.1). GTDB lineage: Bacteria > Bacteroidota > Bacteroidia > Bacteroidales > JACABE01 > JACABE01. Next base: position 2,327 of record CAIUKU010000139.1, read on the forward strand.
ACTTTCCCAAACAAGCCACCTTTTTCTTTGGGTTCGTTTTTCCATGTAATCCTGAATAAATTCAAAGGATTCAACTCCCACAAACCGATGGTTTTTAGCTTATCTTTGATGGTATCCGGAATTAAATCCGGATTGTTCATTTGAGCGAAAGTAGGCAATACTATGCCTTTTTCTTTGAAACGTTTCACTGCATTATCTCTTACAGTTGGATTTATTACTTTGTCAATTAGTTGTATCATTGTTTTAAGTTTTTTAAGTTTATAAAGTTATAAAGTTCATAAAGTGTTGAAAATAGTATATTCAATCACACTATTTTTGTATTTTATTTATAATTCATAATTCATCATTTATCATTATTCCAATTCCTTTCATCAAAACATACATTTCTGCTGCGAAGTCAAAATAAGCTTCTTTAACGCAGGCAGCTTTAATAACTACTTTACCCACGTTGAAATCATTTCCATTGATTTCGGCCATTAGCTGATCGGTTTCGTAAATATATATGTTATTGATAAGTGTAAGTGTTTTGATAGATTGTTTTTCTTTGTATATCAGTACTGTTCTGTCTTTTAATTTGTTGATAAAATATCCTTTTTCTGCATCTTTAAAGCTTTTGATGTTCAGATAAAAATGGGGCTTGTCTTTAAACGGAGCTCCGGATGTAGGGCAAAACGTTTGACAATTGCCACATTCATTGCAGAAATCTGTAATGTTGATAATCTGTGTTGATTGTTTTATTTCAAAAATTTTATCTTTTTCAAGAACAATCCCTTTATCTGTGACAATTGCTTTTGGAAGATGAATGATTTCTGGTTTTACATGATAGGCATAATTGGCAAAATTAGGGCAAACCGTTACACAAATATTACAAACTTCGTCACAGTATAAACAACGCGAAGCTTCACGAATGGCTTCCTGTTCATTGAGTGGAAAGCTAACTGCTTCAAAATTTCTTCTCAACGCTACAGGCTTTTCATGTTGTGGTTCTGTTTTTATTCGTTTGGATTTTTTAATCATCAACTCATGGTAGGTCAATGTTTTTTCAACAGAATTCTCTGATTTTTCTTGATTAAGTTTTGTGGCCTTGATGATAATTTCTGCGGTTTTACGGCCATCGCCTATTGCATTGATGGCAGTGGCAGCACCTCTGAGTGCATCACCTCCTATATAAATACCCGGTACTTTGGTTTTATATTCTCCTGGAATGGCTTTCAGCATTGTTTTATCGAGGAAATCGATAGCTAAATCCTGACCGATGGCAGGAATAATGGTGTCGAAATACAAATCAAAACCAGAATTTTCAAGTTTAACAGCCTGTGATCTGCCATCACTGCCTTTGGCATTCAGTTGCATGGCTGAGCAATGGATACCTTTCACACATCCATTTTCAATCAAAAGAGATTCGGGAAGTGTAAGCTCAAGTATTTTAATGTCTTCCTCTATTACTGCATTAATTTCTCCGGCATCGGCAGGCATTTCGGCAATAGTTCTACGATAAATAATAGTAACACTTCCTCTTTCGCCAACCAGTCGCCATGCAGTACGGGCAGCATCCATGGCAGTATTTCCGCCACCAATAATTGCAACATTTTTGCCAAGACCTGTATTTTGACTGGTTTTTGCCAAATGAAGAAATACCAGCGGATCGAGCAAACCATTAACGGCTTCCCCAGTTGTAAAATCAAGCTTTTTTGACATTTGAGCACCTGTAGCTATATAAATATATTCGTTTTCTTTGCATAATTCGTTGAAAAATGCTTTATCCACTTTATGACCGTAATGTATTTCCACACCAGCCTCCTGAATTCTTTTTATATCCGAAGCAATGCTTTCATCTGTTAATCTAAAACCGGGTATTACCGACTGAACCATACCACCTGCGTTGGCTTTTTCTTCATATACATTCACCTGAAAACCGGCCAAAGCCAGATAATACGCACAACTCAATCCCGAAGGTCCTGCACCGATAACTGCAGCTCTGATTCCTTGCTTTTTTTGTTCAATCGGTTCATTATAAATAACATTCTCTGCAACAAACCGCTTTACTTCCCTTATCTTTAATGCATCGTCATAATTTATGCGCGTACATTTCATTTGACAGGGATGATCACAAATCATTCCTGTAACTGTGGGAAAAGGATTGGTTTTTATAATTTCCTCATAAGCTAAATCAGGGTTTTCAGTAGCTGTATGATACATATATGTTGGAATATTCTGATTGGTGGGGCAAGTATCCACACAAGGTGCAGCTATACAATCAAAATAGCCTAAACTACGATTAGTCTTAATAGAAAGGTCTTTTAAACTTGTTTTTTGATATTCTGAAAAGTCGCTTACTTTAGCTGCATAACGTTTTAGATTTTCAAGTGCAGCTATTTCAACATCCTCCGTTTGATTGTTATTGTATTGAATAATAAAATCATTGACAGAAGCGGCATTGTAATTGTCAAAACTGTGGGTAAGCTCATCGGCATATTGTTTCAGCCGCATGTAACCACCGGGTTTCAATAAATCAGTACAAACTGTAACCGGTTTTAAACCACAGGCAATCAATTCAGGGAAATTATAGCAATCGGCACCGGCGGAAAAGGATATATCCAGTTTGCCTTTAAAATCATTTTGCAAAAGTGCTGCCAATTGTAGGCTGATGGGGTGCAATGCCCTTCCACTCATGTAATTCATGGTTTCGTGCTCTGGCAAAACTCCACGTGTATTTATAGATTCCAGCGTATTTGTAAGTTTGATATTGAAAACAACCTTGTTGTCAGCTGCTTCATTTGTTAATTTCTTAATAATTTTAATAGCATCCGGATATTTTAAGTCATGTTCAAAAGCCAGGTCTGGGACTATGGTTTTAAACTTTAAGTCTTCATTTAATATTTTACGCAGTCTCTCTTTGCCCAGTAATGTAGGATTTAATTTAATGGTTGTATGTAATTTTTTTTCTTTGATCAGATAACTGCCGATTTTTTCAATTTCATCCGGTGGGCAGCCATGCATGGTAGAAAGGGTGATGTTATCAGAAATGCAATCGGGTATAATTATATCTTTTGCCCATGGAAACAATGCAACAATAGATTGAATTTTTTCTGCTTTCTCTATGCTACAATCTTTCATTTTATTGAAAAACCATTGTACATTTTCTTTCAACAGGCCTTCCATATTGTAACCTGCACTCATATTAAAAATACAGCCAATATCTTTTTTCCACCCAAATTTATGTTGCAGTAAATGAATGATAATCCATGCATTCAGGTATTGATCATAAGACTCTTCCACTTTCAGTTCTTGAGACCATTCGCAGTTATAGCCTTCGTCTGCAGCATCTATACATGGTTTGCTGACATTGAGTTCGTCTAAAGTTTGTATGGTTTTTAATTCGATATACCTTGCACCGCAAAGCCATGCACCTACAATATTTTGAGCCATTTGACTATGCGGTCCGGCAGCAACACCTAATGGTATGTCAAGCAGTTGATTATAGCGTTGTAACTGAAAACGGGCATCGGTAGGTTGATAGAAAACTTCAACAGGGATTCCAAGTAGTTCGCCCTGACTTTCTTTATGGATTATAAATTGCAGGAGTTGTTGAAGCGTAGGAATCGTGAATTTATCAGTCATTTTTCTGAGAATATAAATTTTCTTATGACTTACAAATGTACAAAAAATATTAAAATTACAATTATTTAGTTTGTAAAGTTTATTGAGTTCATAAAGTTTATAAAGTTCATAAAATTTATAAAGTGATTGCATAATTACAAAAAGATGTAAGTTTGCAGCTTTAAAATTAAAATACGAAAATGAAGTCCGATTGTGCTGTACTTATTACTGCTGCGGGTTTATCCGGTAGAATGGTGGTTTCCAAAGCTTTGCTTAAATGGAACGAAGAAATGAATTTTTTGCAAAAGATTATTTCAACTTATACATCATTCGGATGTAACGAAATTATTGTTACATTGAACGAAGGAGATTATGCTGTTTTCAATACATTTGCCTCATCCTCAGTTCATTTTATTTTAAATTCACAGCCACAGCTGGAAAGAATGTATTCCATTCAATTAGGATTGCAAGCTATAAAAAACAGTTCATATTGCTTTATTCAGTGCATTGATAATCCATTTATCAGTACCGTTTTGCTTGAGGAAATCTATCAACATAAATCTCAGGAATCTTATGTAAATCCTGCTTATCATGGCGAAAACGGACATCCGGTTTTGATAAATGCTGGAATAATTGAAAAAATTTGCTATTTGGATATAACAAAATTACATTTGAGTGAAGTACTGAAGAAATTCCCACGCAAAAAGGTTGTTGTTGAAAATCCGGAAATATTGTATAATATTAACACGATGGCGGAATACCAAAAATTAGTGATTGGTTATTAGGTTATTAGATAATTATTGTATAGTATAACATAGAATAAAGTAAAAATATTATCTTTGTTGTTGAAATCCTACCTACTAAAGAAAGACAATTAATATTGTTTGAATAGGAAGTGAATTATAAGCTCGTTATCAAATTAATAATACTATTCCAACTTTATGCTTCCAAAAAGAGAACATCCAAAAGAAAAATCCGGTTTACATCCTCGCAATAAGCATCGTGAGCGGTATGATTTCAAACTCCTAATTGAAACCTGCCCTGAACTCTCTCCTTTTGTTGCATTGAATGCTTACCATGACGAATCCATTGATTTCTTTAATCCGGTAGCAGTTAAAATGCTGAACAAAGCATTGTTGAAACAATACTATGATATTGAAAACTGGGATATTCCTCAGCATTATTTATGTCCTCCCATACCCGGCAGGGCTGATTACATTCATTACATGGCGGATGTACTAAGTAGTTGTAATAATGGGAAAATTCCTGAGGGTCAGCAAATAAAATGCCTCGATATTGGAGTCGGTGCAAATTGTGTGTATCCGCTTATCGGAAATAAAGAATACGCATGGTCTTTTATTGGCAGTGATATTGATGCTGTTGCCATTGAATCTGCAAAGAAAATTATCGCATTAAATTCTGTTTTGCAGGGAAAGATTACATTGAGATTACAACCGAATTCAAAAAATATATTCCAGGGGATCATACAAAAAGACGAATATATTGATGTAAGTATCTGCAATCCACCTTTTCATGCTTCGGCTGCAGAAGCGCAATCAGGATCGCTACGGAAATTAAGCAATTTAAAAGGGAAAAGAATTTCCAATTCTCAGCTCAATTTTGGGGGTCAGCATACTGAACTATGGAGTGAAGGTGGGGAAGAGCGATTTCTAAATGATATGATATTTCAGAGTAAGCAGTTTGCCAGTCAGTGTTTTTGGTTTTCCAGTTTAGTTTCTAAATCATCTCATCTGAATAGTTTGTATTATGCACTTGAAAAACTGAAAGCTACAGCAATAAAAACCATTCCGATGGGGCATGGGAATAAAATCAGCCGTATCATTGCATGGACTTTCCTTACAAAGGACGAACAGAAGAAATGGGTAGAAGGAAGGTTTATAAATTATAAATTATGAATTATGAATTATGAAGAAATATATCTTCCGTCTTCCGATTTCCATCTTCCGACTTCCGACTTCCGACTTCCGTCTTCCATCTTCCGTCTTCCATCTTCCATCTTCAGTCTTCCATTTTCTAACTACCGTCTTCCAAATTCCCACTTCTGTCTTCCAACTTTAGAATTCTGTACAATCACTAAGGAATTATGAACTAAATTCCGTACTTTTGCCGCTCAAAAAAAACAGCATGATTTCAGTTGACGGGCTTACAGTAGAATTCGGAAATACCACACTTTTTAAAGACATATCCTTTGCAATCAATGATAAAGACCGCATTGCCCTCATGGGTAAAAACGGTGCAGGAAAGTCTACCCTGCTCAAAATTCTGGCCGGCGTTAAAAGTGCCAGTAGAGGAAATATAGCTGTTCCAAGGGATGCCATTGTTGCTTATTTGCCACAACACCTTATGACCGAAGACAATCGTACCGTATTTGAAGAAGCTGCCCAGGCATTTGCCCAGATTAATGAAATGGAAAGCAGGATCGAAGCCCTCAATCTCGAATTATCCTCCAGAACCGATTATGAATCGCAGGACTATTATGATATTATTGAAGAAGTTTCGGCCCTGAGCGAAAAGTTTTATTCCATTGAAGAAATTAATTATGATGCTGAAATTGAAAAAATATTACTGGGTTTGGGTTTTTTGCGCGATGATTTCCAACGTCCTACCAGTGAGTTCAGTGGCGGATGGCGGATGCGTATTGAACTGGCAAAGATATTACTGCAAAAACCCGACCTGATATTGTTGGATGAACCTACCAATCACATGGATATTGAGTCGATACAATGGCTGGAAGAATTTCTGATCAACAATGCCAAAGCAGTGATTGTTATATCGCACGACAGGGCTTTTATTGATAATATTACGACCCGTACCATCGAAATTACCATGGGCAAAATATATGATTACAAGGTGAATTATTCAAAATACCTTGAATTGCGTGGTGAAAGACGCGATCAGCAACAAAAGCAGTTTAATGAACAACGTAAGTTTATACTTGATAACGAAGATTTTATTGAAAGGTTTAAGGGTACTTATTCCAAAACCAATCAGGTGCAATCAAGGGTAAAAATGCTGGAGAAACTAACGATTGTTGAAATTGATGAAGAAGATAATTCAGCGCTGAGGTTGAGGTTTCCTCCCTCACCCCGTTCGGGAAACTATCCTTTGATCATCGAAGGTTTATCCAAAAACTATGATAATCACGTAGTTTTTAAGAATGCAGATCTCACCCTCGAAAGGGCTCAACGTGTGGCATTTGTTGGTAAAAACGGAGAAGGCAAATCAACCATGGTGAAGGCCATCATGGGTGAAATTGAATTCAATGGCAAACTGAGTCTGGGACACAATACCATGATAGGTTATTTTGCCCAAAATCAGGCCTCGCTTCTGAATGAAGACATAACTGTTTTTCAAACCATAGATGATGTTGCAAAAGGGGATATACGTAATAAAATCAGAGATATGTTAGGCGCTTTTATGTTTGGTGGTGATGATATCAATAAAAAAGTAAAAGTCTTGTCAGGAGGAGAACGTACCCGTCTGGCTATGATAAAATTACTACTTGAACCAGTCAACCTTTTGATCCTGGATGAACCTACCAATCACCTGGACATGAAGACCAAAGAAATTCTGAAAACGGCCCTTAAAGATTTTGACGGCACGCTTGTGCTTGTTTCCCATGACCGTGATTTTCTGGATGGTTTAGTTGAAAAAGTATACGAATTTGGTAACAAAACCATCAAAGAACATTTGGGTGATATTCAAAGCTTTTTGCAAAAGAAGAAAATGGATAATCTGAAAGAAATTGAAAGAAAAACAGCCTAGTCACTACAACAAACATATCGGATAAAGTTTTATGAATTTGACTTTATAATTTTTGTGAACTTTATAAACTCAACAAACGTTATATCTATTCACACTATAGAAAAATGACAACTAAAAACAGCAAAATTCTTTACATCCCCATTGAAGGCATGAACAGTGAACATTGTGCGCTGATTATTGACAATGGATTGAAGCAACTGCAAGGAATGCTGTCTCATAAGGTTGAACTGAACAATTCTCGTGCTGTGTTGGAAGTGAAGGATGGGGTTAAAATCCTGACAGAAGCGGTTAAAATCATTCGGGAGCTGGGCTGTAATGTAATAAGTATCAAAAAAACCTATGCTGTATTGCACATGAGTTGTGCTCACTGTGTTTTAAGTGTTGAATCCATGCTTAACTCACAGCAGGGTGTTTTGAATGCTGTGGTGAATTATGCCAATGCTACGGTAATGATAGAATATATCCCCGGAATCATCATTATTGAGGTATTGAAACAGGTATTGCAATCCATCGGCTATGATCTGATGACTGATGATAATAGCGACAACAGCGAAAGCATAGAGGATATTCATAAAAAGACATTCCGGAAATTGAAGTTCCGTGCGATAGGAGCAGTATTGCTCTCACTTCCAGTTGCTGTAATAGGTATGTTTTTTATGGATCTTCCTTTTGCCGATTATATGATGTGGATATTGGCTACTCCTGTTGTAGGCTGGTTTGGCAAGGAGTTTTTTATCAATGCATGGAAGCAGGCCCGGCATAAAACTGCCAATATGGATACCCTGGTTTCATTAAGTGTTGGAGTTACTTACCTCTTCAGTATGTTCAATACCTTATTTCCACAATACTGGCATCAAAAGGGATTGCACGGACATGTCTATTTTGAAGCTGCAGCAGTGGTGGTAGCATTTATATTGCTGGGCAAATTGCTAGAAGAAAAAGCCAAAGGCAAGACCTCATCTGCCATTAAAAAACTCATGGGGCTCCAGCCCCAAACAGCTACACTAATTGATAATGATGGAAATCATCATGAAATTTCTATAGATAAAGTTAGTACGGGCGATGTGGTGGTGGTGAAACCGGGTGAGAAAATTGCAGTAGATGGCATTGTAATCATTGGAAATTCTTATGTAGACGAAAAAATGCTGAGTGGTGAACCAACACCTGTTTTAAAAATGGAAAATGACAAGGTATTTGCCGCCAGTATCAATCAAAAAGGCAGTTTACAGTTCCGGGCTGAGAAAGTTGGGTCTGATACTTTACTTGCTCAGATTATCAGTATGGTGCAGCAAGCCCAGGGCAGTAAAGCTCCTGTGCAAAAAATGGTAGATAAAATTGCCGGCATATTTGTCCCTGTTGTGATAAGCATAGCATTGTCAGCATTTTTTATCTGGCTGATTTTTGGTGGTGAAAACGGCTTTACTCAGGGTTTGCTGGCAATGGTTACGGTATTGGTAATTGCCTGTCCCTGTGCACTTGGCCTTGCAACGCCTACTGCCATCATGGTAGGTATGGGAAAAGCGGCAGAAAAGGGTATTTTGATCAAAGATGCCGAAAGCCTTGAACTTTCCAAAAAACTGGATACCATTGTGCTGGATAAAACAGGAACGATTACTCAGGGAAAACTTGATGTTTCTGACATATACTGGTTAAATGACGATGCTTCCAAAGCAAGTCTCTTTTACAGCCTCGAGAAATTATCAGAACATCCTTTGGCAGATGCAGTCGTCCATTATTATGAAGGACTGCAGACCTTTGTTTTTGATCATTTTGAAAGTATTACAGGCAAAGGAGCCAAAGCCATCCTCAATCATGAAACTTATTTTGCAGGCAATCAAAAACTATTGCTTGAAAACGATATATTAATAGAAAAACAACTTCTTGAAAAAGCAGATACCTGGAGTCAGCAGGCAAAAACAGTCATTTGGTTTGCAAACAGCCAAAGCGCATTGGCTGTAATTGCTGTTACTGATCAGATCAAGGAAACTTCAGCTGCAGCTGTTCAGATATTGACTGAAATGGGTATCAGCGTTTATATGCTCACCGGAGATAATGAAACTACCGCAAAAGCAATTGCAGCAAAAGCTGGTATTTCCCATTATAAAGCAGAAGTATTGCCCCATCAGAAAGCTGAATTTATCAAAGAATTACAATCAGCAGGCAAAATAGTGGCCATGGTCGGTGACGGTATCAACGACAGTGCTGCCCTTGCACAGGCAGATGTGAGCATTGCCATGGGAAAAGGAAGCGATATTGCCATGGATGTTGCTAAAATGTGTATTATTTCTTCTGACCTTAATAAAATTGCTGAAGCCATCCATTTATCAAAACAAACGGTTGCCACCATTCACCTGAACCTCTTTTGGGCATTTATTTACAATATCATCGGAATTCCCATTGCTGCCGGTATACTGATTCCTTTTACCGGGTTTCAGTTAAATCCTATGATAGCCGGAGCTGCAATGGCCATGAGCAGTGTGAGTGTGGTGAGCAATAGTCTGAGATTGAAATGGAAAAAGTGAGAAGAGAGAAGTGTTAAGTTTTTAAGTTTTAAGAATCAAATTTATAACAAATCACCAATAACTATTAACCAATAACAAATCACCAATTACTAAAAAAATGAACAGAATAAAAATTTCCATCAAAGGCATGAGCTGTTCACACTGTGAGATGCGGGTGAGCAATGCCATAAAAAGTATTGAAGGCATTAGCCTGGAAAAAATAGACTTAACAGCTGCAGAAGTAAGTATGCAGGATGCAAAACAAGAGGAAACTGTTGTTGCTGCAATAAAAGCGGCAGGTTATGAGGTAGTTGCGGTTCAGACTGTTTAATGCTTATTGTTTTAATTAAATGCTAACATTGAATAAATAATGCAAATACATTTATTTATTTCTAATCGGTATTATACCATTAAAAAACGAACTAATTCATAAATCACTTTGGTATTATATGAAATTAATAGAAGTTAAAACCAGCCGGGAATCTGAAAAATTCATTGCATTTCCAACTATACTCTACAAAAATACAAAAAAATGGATACGACCGATTACTAAAGACATTGAAGGAATATTTGATCCTAAGGTAAATGAGAGTTTTCAGCATGGAGAGTGCATACGTTGGTTGCTTGAGCAGAATGGTGAAATTATAGGCACCGTGGCCGCTTTTGTCAATACATTGACCCTGCATAAAGACAACGATCAGGCAACCGGAGGTATCGGCTTTTTTGAATGTATCAATAATCAGGATGCTGCCAATATGTTGTTTGATCGTTGTAAGGAATGGCTGCAGCAAAAAGGGGTGGAAGCAATGGATGGTCCAGTCAATTTTGGCGACAGGGATAAATGGTGGGGACTGCTTACCAAAGGCTATGAATTTGAACCAATATATCAGTGCAACTATCATATGCCCTATTATAAAGATTTGTTTGAAAATTACGGTTTTCAGGTTTATTTTGAACACTATACCTTCATTCGCAATACTTTTGATCCTTTTCATCCAAGAATCAGATACAAGGCAGAGTTGTTACGAATGGACAAAAACTATAGTTTCGAACACATCCAAAAGAAACACTATGCAAAATATACGGCTGATATCATCAGCATTTACAACAGAGCCTGGGTTGGCCATGAAGGTGTCCCCCTGATGTCGAAAGAGCAGGGAGAAGCCATTATTAATAAGCTAAAACCGATAGTCGATGAGCAGATTATCTGGCTGGCCTATTACAAAGGTGAAGCGGTCGCTTTTTATATCAATATACCCGAAGTGAACCAGATTTTTAAATACCTGAATGGTAAACTCAATTTTATCGGCAAATTAAAATTCATCTGGCATAAATGGATAAAAACCAATAAAAAAATGCTGGGACTGGTATTCGGTATCGTACCCGAACACCAGGGAAAAGGACTGGATGGTGCCCTGATCATGGCTACAGCTGACATTGTTCAAAAACAGTACAAAAGGTATCCGATACTGGAGATCAATGGAATTGGTGATTTTAACAGGAAAATGATTACGGTTGTCAAACAGGTAGGTGGTGAAATTGGTAAGATACATAGCACTTACCGTTATCTCTTTGACAGAAACAAAGCATTTGAAAGAATGAAGCCGATGTAAAACCATCGTGTATTTCTTAAGCATTGTAAGCGTAAGTATTTTTTGTATTATACTGCTTAAGTTAAGAAATACATCATTCAAATTTGCTGACTGCATTATCAAATAAAATATTATTAAATTTTGAAAAGAATACCAGAGTTATTGGCCCCGGGAGGAGACATTGATGCGATAAAAGCTGCCATTTTTGCCGGAGCCGATGCCATCTATTGCGGCCTGGACCGTTTTAATGCCAGAAACGCTGCCGCAAATATTAGTTTTGACGATTTGCCGGGCATACTTCGACTGGCACATCAAAACAATTGCCGTGTTTTTCTGACCCTGAATATCATTTTCTTAGAAAGCGAAATTCCTGCGCTGATCGGCTTGCTGAACAAATTACAAAATACAAAAATCGACGGTATCATCGTACAGGATTTAGGCATGTTTTATCTGCTGACAACTTATTTTAAAGGTTTTTGCATACACGCATCCACTCAACTTACAACCCATAATGAAGGGCAGATTGCTTTTTTAAGCAAACTGAAGGCAGAGCGGGTGAATCTTTCCAGGGAATTAAATATTCAGGAAATCAAAGCACTGACTGCTGTTGCCCATCAAAATAATATCTTAACGGAAGTATTTGTTCATGGCTCCAACTGCATCTCCTTTTCAGGCATCTGCTATATGAGTTCCGTACAGGGAGGGAATTCCGGAAATCGTGGCAGGTGCAGCCAACCCTGCCGTGACAGCTATCATACTACAGCAGCAGCTAAAGACTACCCCCTGAATCTGAAAGATAATTCAGCTTTTGATGATTTGCAGGAATTGTATGATGCAGGCGTTGATGCATTGAAAATTGAAGGTAGAATCAAGCAATATGATTATGTATATACTGTGGTCAATGCCTGGAAAAAACAGCTGCTTGGATTTTACAGGGATGATAAAATCAGCAATGACAAGCAGGATTTGTACAAGGTATTCAACCGTGATTTTTCAGATGCTTTTTTAAAGGGAGAAATTCACAAAGACATGTTTATCGATCATCCCCGCGATTATTCCATACAATACCTTAAACAAAACAATCCAGATGCCACGGAAGATGAGATGGAAGCATTGCTACAGGCATGGTATGCCGGAAAAGATCAGCTAAAATCAAGACTTGAAAAAGAAATCAAGGCATTCGATTTAGCAAAACTACCTCTTAGCATCGAAGTTTCAGGGGAATGCGGCAAGCCTTTAAAACTAAGGGTAAAAACTCCGGATACTTCTTTTGAGGTGATTTCCGAAATCAAACTCTCAGACCGGGGTATGCAGGTTCTGGATTACGATATGCTCATGAAAAGGCTGAAAGCCATCAATGATACGGAATTTTATATAGAACAGCTAAACCTGGATCAGTTGGATCAGCAGGTTTTTCTGCCTTTTAATGCCCTCACTGCTATTAAAAAAACTATATTGTTGCAGTTGAATGATTCCACCGAAACAGCAATCCCCATACAATTGCCCGTTATTGAAAAGCGTAGTCCGTTAAAAACAAATGCAGAGCTGGCGGTATTTATCTCTTCACCTGAGGATGTTTATCTTTGCAATGAAACAGATGCAACTATCTATTATCAGCTATCAGATAGTTTTAAGCATGATTTGGATGCACTGATTACTCTCTTTAAAAACAACGAAAAATTAATTCCCTGCTTTCCGTCTGTTTTGATAGGTGAGGACTATAAGGCTGCTGTGGCTTTACTTCATGACGTAAAGCCCCGTCTTATTGTGAGCAATAATACCGGAATTGCCTATGAGGCCTTTCGCAGCGGCATCTCCTGGATAGCCGGACCCTTTCTGAATATTGCAAATACCTATAGTTTGCTTTGTTTAAAAGAAAAATTCAACTGCAGCGGTGCTTTTCTTTCCAATGAATTGAACAAAACCCAGTTGCAGCAGATTAAATCACCGGCTGACTTTGAACTCTTTTACAGCATTTTTCATCCTATTGTGCTGATGACAAGCCGCCAATGTCTGTTTCATCAGGTGACGGGATGTGAAAAAGACAGCATGGATGAGGATTGTCTTCCCTATTGTGAAAAATCTGCATGGATTACCAATTTTAAAAATCAAGATCTTTTGATTGAAAAGTCAAGAGGCAATCATCATCGCATCTATCATGAGACCGCTTTTCTGAATACTGACATAGTGAATGATCTGCCGGGATTCTTCGTTGGTTATTCCATAGATCTAAGCAATATAAAAACCACTACTCAGCTAAAAGCGGATAAAAAATCACTCATTCAGCTTTTCCAGCGCTTACTTAACGGAGATGCAGCATCAGCAGCTGAAATCAGGCAAAATATTCATCCTGCTACCCATGCGCAATATATAAAAGGAATAGGATAAGAAGAGGGCAAATTGCCAGGTAAGATTGTTTATCAAATATTTGTCAAACTCCTTTTGATTTTTTTATTATATATTTGTAGAATATTTTCAATTATAAATTGATGAAGCTTGCTATTTAATTTATTCGACACTGTCCCTTTTTTATTAAATATCTACAATAGATTTTTGTTATATTAACTTAAATCTAATTAAATTTAACTTCAAAAAATCTAATTTTTAATAGTATGAATTATAAATTATGTCTTTTAATTTCTGCATTTTTATTGTATGTTAATGTAAATGGACAAGAAAAACCAAAATCAATTATTCACAAAAAGACTGTTTTGCATGTGGTTGGATATGCTCACCTTGATTCACAATGGGTTTGGGATTATCAGACAACGATAGATAATTATCTGAAAAACACCTTGAAAGACAATTTCAGACTTATTGAAAAATATCCTGATTATATTTTCAATTTCAGCGGTGCAAACCGGTATTATATGTTTAAGGAGTATTATCCTGAAGAATATGCTGTTCTGAAGAAGTACATTGCATCGGGCAGATGGTTTCCTTGCGGTTCATCTATGGAGGAAAATGATGTGATGGTCCCTTCACCCGAATCAACTATCAGACAAATTTTATATGGGAATCATTTTTTCAGAAAAGAATTTGGCAAAGCCAGTGAGGAATATATGCTTCCTGATTGTTTCGGTTTCCCGTATTCATTACCTTCTGTGCTTTCACACTGTGGTTTAAAAGGATTTTCTACCCAGAAACTTACATGGGGATCTGCAGTTGGAATTCCTTTTAACATCGGTAATTGGACAGGTCCTGATGGAGAATCGGTTGTTGCTGCTTTTAATCCAGGAGGTTATGGTGAAACTATCAGAAAGGATTTAGCTAATGATGAAAACTGGCTCAAAAGAATAACTGCAAATGGTGATAAGTACGGATTATATGCCGATTATATGTATTATGGAACCGGTGATCGTGGTGGTTCACCTACCGAACAATCCGTTATCTGGCTAGAAAAATCACTGAAATCAGATGGAGCAGTTAAGGTAATTTCTGCCCGGGCTGATCAGTTTTTTTCAGAAATCACACCCGATGAAAAAGCAAAACTTCCTAACTATAAAGGCGAACTTTTACTTACACAGCACTCAGCAGGATCAATCACTTCTGCTGCTTTTATGAAGAAATGCAACCGGAAAAATGAATTGCTGGCCTATTCCGCTGAAGCTACCTCTGTGATTGCCGAATGCATAGGACGTGCTAAATATCCTCAATTAAAAATTAATAATGCATGGCGCTTAGTTCTGGGAGGCCAATTTCATGATATTTTACCCGGCACCAGTATTCCCCGTGCCTATGAATTTTCATGGAATGACGAAATACTTGCTATGAATCAGTTTAGCAATGTTTTATGTGACGCTTCCGGTGCAATTATCAGCGTTTTAAATACCAACGTCAGCGGTGTACCGCTTGTTGTTTACAATCCTCTTTCATTTGACAGAACGGATATAGTTGAAGCTGAAGTTTTATTAAAAGAACCTGTATTACAATATATTAAAGTTTATGACAATAATAACAAGGAAGTTGCTTCACAGATTGTTGAAATTTCAGAAAATAAAGCAAAAATCATATTCGATGCCGAAGTGCCTTCTTTGGGATTTGCGGTTTATAATATTTGTTCTTCAGAAACGCCTTCTGATATAAATAAAACGATGTCAATTACTTATAACTCTATTGAAAATTCCGGGTTTAAAATAATGATCAATGAGAATGGAGATATTTCGAGCATATATGACAAAAAAGCAAGCCGTGAAATATTAATAGAGCCTGTCAGACTTGCTTTTCAACATAATAAGCCAGCGCAATATCCGGCCTGGAATATGGATTGGAACGATCAGAAGAAAGCCCCGATTGGTTTTGTGGATGGAAAGCCATTGGTTTCTATTTTAGAAAATGGTTCAGCCCGTGTTAGCCTTGAAATTACACGTGAAGCTAGAGATTCCAGATTTATTCAACAAATCAGACTTTCGGAAAGTAATCCTTCTGTTATAGAGATTTTTAACAAAATCGACTGGTATTCAAAGGGCGTTGCCCTCAAAGCTAGCTTCCCCTTTGCATTTTCAAATTCTAAAGCTACTTATGATTGTGGGTTGGGTGTTATTCAAAGAGGAAATAATGATTCCGTTAAATATGAGGTTCCGTTTCAACAATGGATGGATCTTACTGATGTAAACGCAAGTTATGGGGTTTCAATATTTACTGAATCTAAATATGGTTCAGATAAACCCAGTGACAACACATTGAGACTTACTTTGATGTACACTCCGGAAACCTCTGGTGATTATAACAATCAATCAACTCAGGATTTTGGTAAACACGAAATTACCTATGCTGTTTTTCCGCATAAGAATGAATGTAATTCCACTGCTTCAACCAATGAGGCTGCAAAGCTCAATCAACCATTGATAGCTTTTCAGACAAATCAACATGAAGGCTATCTGGGGAAGTCCTTCTCTTTCCTGAAAATAAACAATTCTAATCTGATTGTGAAAGCAATTAAGAAAGCTGAAGATTCTGATGAGATCATAGTAAGGGTATTTGAAACTTCGGGGAAATCATCGGCTGGCAACAAGATTTCCTTTGCAGCAGCTGTTGTTTCTGCAAAAGAAGTTAACGGACAAGAGCAATTTATCGCAGATGCTAAAGTTTCGGATGGAAAACTCGTATTCGATATAACAGCATGGCATCCCAAAACTTTTGCCATAAAACTTGCTCAACCTAAAATAAAAGATGAAACTGTAAAGTCAAAAATTATTGATTTGCAATTTAATACAGATGTTATTTCAACCGAAAATGCAAAGAATGACGGTTCCATGGATATATCTAAGGCAACTTATCCGGCAGAAATGCTGGCTACAACCATTGTTAGTGAAGGAATTGAATTTAATATTGGACCAAAATCCGGGAAATCATTGAATGCTATGAGTTGTCAGGGACAAAAAATTGCTTTGCCGCAAGGAAATTACAACAGTTTATACCTGCTTGCTGCTTCTTCTTCTGATGATTCAAAAGAAATTTTCAAGCTTGACAATCAGCCAACTGCAATAAATATTCAAAAATGGTACGGTTTTATCGGACAATGGGATAACAGGTTGTGGCACAATTATACAAAAAGAGAAGCTGATTATTCCTTTAAAGGGATTGAGTATATTGGCTTAACGCCTGGTTTTGTTAAAACTGCAAATGTAGCTTGGTTTGCCAGCCACAGACACCTTGCCGATGGGAAAAATGATCCCTATATTTATTCCTATATGTTTAAATATAAGATAAATATACCTGCCGGAGCCAAAGAACTGCTGCTTCCTGACAACAGTAATATCAAGATTTTTGCCATTACAGCTGCATACAACGAAAATGATTTCACATTTCCTGTTTCTGAATTATATGATGCACTCAATATCAGTAAATTGGAATATGACAGATTTCAAATCATTTCACCTCCTGCAATTTCACCAAAATCAATGATAATTGAAAAGTCGAAATCATTTATGGTTAATTTACATTCTCCGGAGAAAAACAGTGAAATCTTATTTACAACTGATGGAAGCGAACCTGACAATAAATCTGCGGTTTACAAGAATTCTATCCTTGTTGATAAGCCTATGACAATTAAAGCAGCTGTTTTTAAAAATGGTGTAAAATCAAGCTTTACTACAACAGGCGATTATTGGTATATAGTGCATTCGATGAATGGAATACAGCATCTGAATAAAGGATTGAATTATGCGCTTTACCAGGGGGAATGGGATGTTTTGCCCGATTTTGATAAACTTAAACCGGTAAAAACCGGAGTTTCCAAAACCGTTGATATTTCATCGATGTCAAATAATGATGATTTTGGTTTTGTTTTTGAGGGGTATATAAATATTCCCAAAAATGATATTTATACATTCTCAATTGCTTCTGATGATGGCAGTCGCTTGATTATTGATGATAATTATGTGACAGACAATGATAAATTGCATGGAACTGTTGAAGTATCCAATACTTTTCCTCTTGAAAGTGGATATCATAAAATTAAAGTCCTGTTTTTTGAAAATTCAGTGGATGAAGAACTTCATTTATACTGGAGTTCAGATGAAATCAAAAAAGAGGAAGTTCCTGCTAATGTGTTGTTTCATTAAACAATGTAATTGTGTAATGTATTTATTTCTTCTTTTTTAAATGCTTTTTTGCAATTTAACTTTGAGTTTTTTGAATATTTTGTGGATACTATAAAATTAGGAATTAAATAGGAATTTGGAATAAAGAATCATAAACAAATATTTAGAATTATTCCATAGTGCTTTAGTAATTAAAAATTAATAACAAAAAAACAATAACCATGGAAACAGACAATCTTATGCAGGACAATGCCTTGCAAACTTCAAACATTGAATTAACAACTGAAGCCATTTCTTACCTGGAAGAAATCAGGAAATGGTCACTTTTTTTCGCTGTCATTGGTTTTATTGGAATCGGACTGATGGTAATACTCGGCATCTTTATAGGACGTATATTTTCGAATCTAGGATATCCGTATGCGAATGCTAACTTCCCTACAGCATTCATCGGTGTTATATATATTGCAATGGCTGTTATTTATATATTTCCGGTCATCTATCTGTATAAATTTTCAATAAGCTGCAAGCAGGCCATCAGGCAGAAAGACCATGAAACCATGGCTTCAGCTTTTAAAAACCTGAAATCCCATTTTAAGTACATGGGTATACTGATGATTATCGTTCTTTCGATGTATGCTTTTGCCGCATTTGCTTTTATGACGACACAATTGTTGTTGCATTAAAAAATTATTATCATTGAGCATTGAATAAATCGTTAACTTTGAAGCATAAGTATAAAACCAATTTATTATGAAATGCCCATCCCGAAACTTCTGAACCAAACGAGAAAAATATATCATGGGCATTCCATAGGCGAAATTCGAATAGTATTAAAAAAATTAACTAATCAAACAATAACTGTATCAGTTATTTAATTAAATATAAACATATGAAAAACAAAATTTTATTATTCAGCTTTCTGAGTCTTTTTGGTTTTCAGAACCAGGCACAGACCGTAAGTGATTACGAAGGCAATTCATACAATGTTATTACCATCGGCAGTCAGAAATGGCTGAAAGAAAATCTGAGATCTACCAGATTTAAAGATGGTACAGCCATCTCCTTGATTACTGACAGTGCGGCCTGGGGGAATCTGTCCACAGAAGGATATTGCTGGTATATGAATGATTCCGCAACGTATAGTCAATATGGTATTTATTACAACTGGTTTACGGTAGCCACCAACAAGCTTTGTCCTGTGGGCTGGCATGTATCTACGGATGCTGAATGGACAACACTTACCAATTACCTGGGAGGGGAAGCAATTGCGGGTGGAAAGCTGAAAGAAACCACCACTTTGCATTGGACTCCGCCCAATGTGGGTGCCACTAATCAAACAGGATTTACTGCCATCGCAAATGGTTATCGCCACGGATCCGGATATTACGACAATCTTTTGCATAATTCATATTTCTGGACGGCTACAGCACATATCTCGGGAAACAGCTGGGAGAGAAGCCTCTGTCACGACACTATCAATGTTTTAGCCGAATATTTTGGCAGAAATACGGGCATGGCTGTTCGTTGTGTGATGGACACCATTACCGCTGTGAACGAAATCAAACAGGAGCAACAAATCAAAATATATCCCAATCCTGCCACCGGCATGATTTATATAGAATGTGAAGGAATAAAGGGTTTGGTGATGCAGATGTATAACATGAAAGGGGAAGCTGTCCTCAGCAAAGCACTTTTGCCTGCGATGAATAAGATTGAGATTGACGCTATAGCAAAAGGGAGTTACCTTATCAGGTGCAGCGGCAAAGATAAAAGTTTTGAAGAGAAAATACTGATTCGTTGATCATTGAAATCGTACAGATGAATGTGAGTGTTTTTAATACATGGTATCTAATCAAAAAAGAATCAATTAACTGAAAATATTATAGCTTCTTGAGATAAACCCTGCGTTAAAAAGTATGCTGATACAGTAAGAAATGAAACTTCTCCATGTGGCAATGGTAAAAAGCATAAGTATTGTTGTATGAATAAATCATATTTTATTGATAGATATGATAAAAGAACGTAAGGCAAACCGGATGAAGGGTTACGATTATTCAACAGATAATCTGTATTTTGTAACATCATGTGTTCAAAATCGCATCAATTGTTTTGGTGAAATTTACGTTCAGACAGTACGCTACCTGAACCATAAAATGGATGATTTGTCCCCCAAAATGATAGTAAACGAATACGGAAAAATTGCGGAACAACAATGGTATTGGTTGGCAGATCAATATCCGTATGTAAAATTGCATGCCTTTGTGGTAATGCCCAATCATATACATGGTATAATTGAAATAAAACTTAACGCCGTAGGGACAGGTCGCGAACATGTGGGGTCAGGTCACGACCATGCAGGGACAGATCGCGAACATGCAGGGACAGGTCACGACCTGTCCCTACCAGAACCGGTGATTAAAATAAAATCATTGTCCGGGTTAATAGGTGCATACAAAACCACGGTATCCAAACAAATTCATTTATTGGGATATATGGAATTTGCATGGCAACGTTCATTTCACGACCATATCATCAGGAATGAAAAATCCTATCAAAAAATATTCAATTACATTATTTGTAACCCTCAAAAATGGGTTGAAGACAAATTTTATAACAATGACAAGAAATAGGGATGCTCTATCTGCTGGGCTACAAATAACAAAAAGCCCAAAAATATAATTTAAAGGGCTTTTCAATGATAGTGCACTGATTCGAACCCAGGGCCCTCCCGATAAAATCAAGATGCTCTACCTGCTGAGCTACGAATAATAAAAAAAGCCCAAAAACATAAAGTTAAAGGGCTTTTCAGTTATAGTGCGGTGATTCAATCTCAGGACCCTCCCGATAAAATCGGGATGCTCTACCTGCTGAGCTAC
>CAIUKU010000140.1 GCA_903899825.1 uncultured Bacteroidales bacterium
AAAGTCGATTCAATTGATTAAATCAGGTAATGTCTGAATCGTTTTTTTCATTTATTCTAATAAAATTCATTTACAACAGTATAATCAATTCCACATTTCCTAATGAGCTATTCTAATGTAAAAATACAAACTTTCAAGTTTTAAAATTATAATATATGTAATTGTATTTGTGATTGTTAAATACATTGGCACATATATTGCATTCTGAAAGACAAATCAAATTAAACAAAATTTAAAATCAAAAAATCTATGAAAAAAATTAGTTTTACTTTTACATTTATTTGCCTTATTGCATTTACACAACTTGGATTTTCACAGCATATTGCTGGTTCATCACATGATTTTTCTACTAAAACCTGGAATACCAGTGGTGAAATATGCATTGTATGTCATACTCCTCATAATGCAAATACGTCTGTTTCAGATGCACCTTTGTGGAATCATACCCTTTCAGCAACAGCTACATACACAATGTATACTTCGTCAACATTGAATTCTACAGCAGGTCAACCTGATGGAAGTTCAAAATTATGTCTTAGTTGTCACGATGGTACAGTTGCCCTTGAAAATTTCGGAGGTGTGACAACAGGAACAAATTTATTAACAGGAACAACTGTTTTAGGAACCAACCTGAGTAATGATCATCCTATTTCAATTACCTATGATGCAGCATTAGCTACAGCTGATGGAGGTTTGCACAATCCTTCAAGTGCTTTATCAGGCTTAGGTGGAACCATAGCTGCTAATATGTTAACAGCTGGCAAAATGCAATGTTCATCTTGTCATGATGTACATAATAGTGCAGGGATTAATGGACTTTTGAAAAAAACAAATGCAGGAAGTGCATTGTGTTTAACATGCCATAACAAATAACCCAAAATGTTTAACTAAAATAAATATTGTAAAATAGGGCGGATAATTTTCGCCCTTTTTTTTCTTTTTTACTAAATATATTTTAAAACTATTTTTTTAAAAGTGATATACTATAACTTTGCGAAGAAAAAAAATCAAAATGAAAATAAGACATCTGCTTTTAATTATTTTTCAGATACTTCTGATATCATGTTCCAAAAACATAACAACTGGTCTGGGTTCAGACAATCTGGTTATTTATCCTTCTCCGCCTGACACTGCAAGAATTCAGTTTTTAACAAAGATTAGCAGTTCACGGGATGTTACCGGAGTCCGTAACTCATTTTCAAAGTTCATTTTTGGCGAAAATAAGGATATTTTGATTAACAAACCTTATGGAGTAGCAGTATATAATGGCGAAGTATTGGTTTGTGATACCTATATCCACGGTATAGATATTATTAATATGAAAAATAATACATTCGAGCAATTTGTCCCAAAAGGAAAGGGAGAATTAAAAGTACCGATTAATTGCTTTATAGATAAGAAAGGATATTTATATATAGCTGATTCTGAAAGAAAACAAATTGTTATATTTGATAACAACAGAACGTATTTTGGTTGTATAGGTGAATCAGAAAATTTCAAACCTACGGATGTATTTGTACTGGATAATAAAATATGGGTTACAAATCTAACTGCACATCAAATTAATGTCTACAGCAATGATTCAAGTTTTAAACTGATAAATACTTTTCCTAAAGGAAGTGATAGTTTAAATGGAGTTTTATATTCACCAACCAATATTTTTGTGATGGGGAACAAAGTGTATGTTACAGACTTTGGTGACTTTAAAGTAAAAATGTATACTGTCGATGGCAAATACATAACATCAATCGGATCTTATGGCAAGGGTATTGGTCAGTTTTCCCGTCCTAAAGGAATAGCTGTTGACAGAGATTCAAATTTGTATGTGGTTGATGCAGGTTTTGAAAATACACAAGTTTTCAATAAAGATGGAAAATTACTTATGTTTTTTGGTGGAAGTTATAAATCACAGGGCGATATGTGGCTTCCTGCCAAAGTAACGCTGGATTATGACAACCTAGATTTTTTTCAAAAATTTGTTGACACAGACTATAAACTAAAATATCTGATACTTGTAAGCAACCAATTTGGTCCGGACAAATTAAATATTTACGGAGCCATTGAACCTATAAAAGGAGATAAGAAATCTATAAAGCAAGAAAAAAAGAAAAAAAGGAGAAAACAAGGGCCATTGTTTAATTAGATAAATTTATATAATTAATTAATTTAAACTTGTCGAATGTTTATCATTATCCCCCTAAAAAAATTAAAACTTGACTATAAGAAATTGTTTTTCTTTTTTATGGTGGTAGTATTAATTTATCTTTCAGGTTGTTCGTCAGCATATCGGTATAAAACACTTTCTTTTTTCTTTGATGGTGTTCCTAATCCTGCAACAGAGTTAAACAATCAGTCAAAAGATACAATTATCAACGTTAAAACTTCTGATGTGTTTGCGCAAAATCCAACCAGCAAACTACCTCCAAAGATGAATTTTCATGCTCCTTACCAGGATAAAGCCTGTGAATCATGTCATGACCAAAGTAAAATGGGGAAATTGAATAAGGACATGCCTGAGTTATGTTACCAATGTCATGAAAATTTGAATAATAAATATAAAGTTCTGCATAGTCCTGTAGAAGGAGGACAATGTATAGCGTGTCATAACCCTCATAGTTCGGTCAATGAGAATTTATTGTTACGAACAGGCCAATCATTATGTCTTTATTGTCATGATTCAAAACAGATTATGGAAACAGATGTACACCTCGAAATTGGAGAAGCCAACTGTACTGATTGCCATAATCCCCACGGAGGAGAGGATAGAAATGTGTTACGTTAACAATAAAACAAATTTCATCATAAAAACTATAACAATGCTGTTTTTTTTGATGGCATTATTTGAAAATGCAAAATCTCAGAGTATAAATAATGAATTTTATTTATGGAAATTGCACACGATTTCAGGTGAAGCACGTTTCAATGGAATTTACAGGGAACAGGAAAGGAAAGGGATGAATATCAATGAATTTCAGAAAAGCTCTTATATGTCCGGAGGTATTTTGCTAAAAACCAATAGTTCTATCCTTCATCAGAATTTCTTAATGCTTGATATTAATGCAGCTTATGCCCCTGAAACCAGCAAAGATAATTTCATCATAGTTCCTGATCAATCAGAAGTTAGAACATCAAAAAAAATTGGCGCAGGGGCTACTTTTTTTAAGGAAAAAATGATTTGCCTGAATTTATTTGCTGATTACAATGAAAGTTATTCTTCCCGAGAAAATCTTACAGATCTAAAATCAATCAATAAACATTTAGGTGGAACATTAGGTATTAGTAATAACGTACTTCCAATGACACTGGATTTTCACAAAAGAAAATGGGAAGAAGAAGAAATACAAACCGGACGGAAATATGAAATGGAGCAAAGCATATTTGGTGCCAGAATAAGTAAAAATTTCAATAAGCAATTCAGAAATGAATTTAGGTTCTCTCATGATGAAAATGTAAGTATAAACCAGGATTTTTTTCGTGTATCAAACACTGCAAATAACTTCGATTTTAATAGTCATATTGAACTTGGCAGCAAACAGAAATATAGTTTTAATACAATCATATCTAATTTAACACAACAAGGAATTAATAATTTAAAACGACTACAGGCTAATGAATCAGTAAAAATTTTATTGCCCATGAATTTGTCAATATTTGGAAATTATAGTTTTTTCAATATGCTTCAGAATTTAAACACAACTGAACAACACAGTTTAAATTCAAGCCTGCAGCACAATTTGTTCAAAAGTCTGCAAACAAGAATTAATTTTGAATACAATACCTTAAAGCATACCGTTTATAATGAAAAGAATACAAAATACGGACTAGATTTTAATTATACAAAAATTATACCCGGTGGACAACTACAGCTAGCCTATAAGTATGAAATCTACCACAAAAACTATAATTCCAATCCATTAATTCTCAATGTTAGCTACGAAGAATATACGCTTACTGACAGTAAGATAATTCTTTTAAAATTACCCAATATCACAATGTCATCAATTATTGTAATGGATGCCACAACAACAATAATCTATAAAAATGGTCTCGATTATTTTTTGATAGAAAGGGGTAAATACATTGAAATAAAGAGAATCCCAGGAGGACTGATAGGCGAAAACATGGTTGTATTTATTGATTATACTGCTACTCAGCCTGGAATTTATAAATACAATTCAAATACTCATTATTTAAATTCAAATATTTACTTCTTTAATAATATTCTATCTTTTTCATATAAGTTTTCAACACAGCATTATTTCAACCTTGAAAATACAGAAGTTGTAACTTTGAATTATTTCACCCAGCATATTGCAAGTACTCAGCTAGATTTTAAATTTATAAATGCAGGGGTGGAATACGAAGACTATAAGAGTTCGATAATACCCTATCAGATGACAAGATATTATATTAATTTTCAAAAGAATTTTGGGAAAAAATTATTATTTATGCTCAACGGAAATATGCAGGATTATGTCATGCTTAATGAAACTCAGGGAAGGTATCAGAAATATTTGGATGCAACTTCAAGGCTAATTTATGCTGTTTTTAAAAAGACCAATCTTAATATTGATGTTATGTATCGGAAACAAAGCGGTAGAGGTATCGATTTGGACCTGTTTACATCCAGAACAGAAGTTATTTCTATAATAAACAAACTTTATTTATCAGTAGGAATAGAATTGTATCGACGAAATTATGTTGGAGAAAGAATTAACTTTAAAAGTATATATTTAAAAATTGTCAGAAGCTTCTAATCATGGGAAAAAAATTGCTTATTTTTGTTTTACATAAATTATTCTTTTTACTTTTTATAGTAAATCAAAGTTTCGCTTTTAATAATTATGACTCATCCAGGGAAAAACCGGAAGAAACTCCAAAATGCAGTGATTGTCATAGTAATTTAACAGAAAAAAAATCGAAACACACTCCTGTAAAAGAAAACTGTGAAAGTTGCCACAAAGTTAATTTTAAAGAACATACTGAAAATGGAAGCAACGGTTTACATCTGGCTGAAAATATTCCAGCATTGTGTTATAATTGTCATAATGGATTACAGAATGATCTTACAACTATAAAAAATATTCATCAGGTAATTAAAAACAAAAATAGTTGTATTAATTGCCACAACCCACATTCTTCAGATGAGGATAAACTTTTGGTTTTGGATGAAAAAAAATTATGTTTGAGTTGTCATAATAAGGAGGTTGCATCCAATGGAAAAAAAACGGCAAACATTAACAGAATATTGACAAATGCCAAAGTCATCCACCCTCCTGTTGAAAACGGATGCATAGCTTGTCATAAACCTCATGCTTCTGACAATAATTATTTATTAATAACCTGAGTTCGGGTTAAGCAACTAATAGCAATTGTTTTTCGAATTGCTCAATAAGCTTAGGATTAGTTTCTTGTATATCCATCTTGATGGATGGCTTTTTAGGGAAGAATGAATATGCAGCAATTGCACCCATGAT
>CAIUKU010000141.1 GCA_903899825.1 uncultured Bacteroidales bacterium
AATTACAGCAACTGTTTTTCATGGAAGACAGTTACCAGAAGAAGGTATTATTATTGGTTATGGAGCACTCATAGCATTTTATCAATTAGAAATGCCTATGCCTTATAAACTTTCACTAATTAGTAAAAAAAACAGGAAATACGATACAAATGAATGGAAAGTATACACTCCAGTATACAAACCAGAAGAGTCATTATACAAACAACTTACATTTGCTATAAAAAACGAAGGGATTAACTTGTTGTTTTTTAAAAAGCTATTCCTGAAAATAAATGCTACTGAAATAATTGCACTTATTCAGGAAGAGCCTACAGGTATTTATTCACGTAAAATATGGTTTTTGTATGAGTTCTTATTAGATAAAAAACTGCCATTAAATGATGCTGATGTTAAAATAAAATATACTCATATAATAGATGAAAACATACAGTATGCAATTCAGAAAGGACAAAACTCATTCAGGCATCGTGTTATTAACAACCTTCCAGGTACATTACATTTTTGTCCATTAATTTATAAAACAGAAAAACTAGAAAATTATATCAAAGAAGATTTAGCAAATAAAAAACAAATTTACTTACAAGGTATACATAAAGAAGTTTTGCAACGAGCATCGGCTTTTCTATTATTAAAAGATTCAAAAGCTTCTTTTAGCATTGAAGGCGAAAGTCCTAAAAGTAAACGGGCAGCCCGATGGGGTCAAGCCATTGGTCAGGCGGGTATAAAAGAACTAAGCTATGAAGAACTTATCCGATTACAACAAATAGTCATTGAAAATCCCAGATTTATTGAATTAGGTTATCGCAAAAAAGGTGGTTTTGTAGGTGCACATGACCGTAGTACCGGAGAACCACTTCCTGACCATATTTCTGCCAGATATCAGGATTTAGATAACTTAATGAATGGTCTTTTAGAAACTCAGAAAATATTGCTGAAAGAAAATATTGACGCAGTGTTGGCAGCAACTATAATTGCTTTTGGCTTTGTATTAATACACCCTTTTGAAGATGGCAATGGTCGTATTCACCGCTATCTTTTTCATCACATTTTAGCTAAAAAACAATTTGCTCAGCAAGGTATTATTTTTCCGGTATCATCATCCATCTTAGATCATATTGATGATTACAGAAAAGTTTTAGAAGCATACTCACTCCCTATTTTAGAATTTATTAAGTGGAAAGAAACAAAAGATCATAATGTAGAAGTAATAAATGAAACCATTGATTATTATAGTTATTATGACGCAACTAAACAAGCCGAATTTCTATTTGACTGTGTAAACGATACCATACAAAACATCATTCCAAAAGAAGTAGGTTATCTTACAAAATACGATATATTCAAAAAGTATATGGATGAAGAATATGAAGTACCCGATAAAACGCTGGCTTTATTAATAAGATTTTTAGAACAAAATAATTG
Organism: uncultured Bacteroidales bacterium; assembly: GCA_903899825.1. GTDB lineage: Bacteria > Bacteroidota > Bacteroidia > Bacteroidales > JACABE01 > JACABE01. The sequence continues at coordinate 1,423 of CAIUKU010000141.1, forward strand.
TGAAATTTCTAAAAGAGCTAGGGAAAAAGAATTTGAAGCATTTACAGATCAAGAAATAAAAGAAATTGAAGAAAAATTTAAACAAATATTTCTGTAAGTATCTGTTTTTTTAAATTAGTAGTTTATTTAAAAGGCATTGTCTATTAAGTGTGTAAACTAAAATGCTTCATAATAAGGTCTAGATTTCAGTGTAGTTTTCTGTTATTTGTCTAAAAGAGGACAAACTTTAAAACAAAAAAATTAGACGGATTAAAAGCTTTCTAATAGCAATGCATCTATAACCCCTAATAACCAATCTTATCTTACGTTCCCATTCATAAACCCCAATTTCCTAATCTTAGTCACTGTATTATAATGCACATCAGTCAAAACAGCAGCTTCTTTACACTTATAATCTTTCTTCAGGAAATCAAATACTTTTTTATTCTGTGGTTTTTCCAGGAATTCTAAAATATTTTCATCTGAACCTTTCTTACGCCCTTTATAAACAGAACCTTTTAATTTTGCGATTCGGATGCCTTCTTTCTGGCGTTCCTTAATCTGGTTACGCTCCATTTCCCCCACTATTCCCAGGATAGAAATGATAAGCTTGCTGATTGGAATTTCTTTCCCATGATCATCAATGGTTTTTAGACCCTGGTTTAAGAAGTAGATTGTAATATTTCTTTGGGTGAAAAAATGGATAGTATTAAGAATGTCACTAAGATTTCTTCCAAGTCTATCAATTTCCCATACTGAAAGTGAAGTTAGTATTCCTGCATCAGTATATTTTAAGACTTCCTTTCCACCTTCCCTATCGAAAAATGGAATTGCACCGCTGCATTTATCTTCGACTACTAAATCGAAATCTGATTCGGTGATTCTTTGCCTGTCAGTTTTTTGGTCAACACTTGAAATTCTGGTATAAAGTACCTTCATTTAATCACAATTTTAGGTTACCCCGATTAATACCCCAAAATTATGAGCGATTTATAATATTACCAAATTTATTTTAGCTTAAAGGCTGGAAATTTAATCACAAATTAGGGTTTACCTTAAAATTGTGATTTTTGGTTTTTTTATGGTGGGTATTTATATGGATATCCCGGAATGACCTGGAAGTATGAACTGGAATACCATAATTGTGATTTTTTATTTTTGAATTTTTTATGGTGTGTATATTAAAGCAAAAAGCCGATAGAAAATTAATCTGTCGGCTTTCATTAAAATTTCAATAAAT
>CAIUKU010000142.1 GCA_903899825.1 uncultured Bacteroidales bacterium
AAATGAATTAGAACTTCCTAATTTTGATAGGGTGTATTGGTGGTATCAAAATGATTTTAAGATTCGTATTAAAATAATTAAAATTATGATTAAAGAACTCAAAAAATCTGAAAGAAATGCAAAGAATAAGAATTAAAAAAGCTTTAGTCATATCAATTAAAGAAAATGTAATTATTTCAAGAGAATCAAAAGAAATCACTAATAGATATTCTGAAATTATATCAAAAGCAAAAGCTCTTCAAAAACGTCATGATGAATTTATGGCGTTAGGTGGTACTTGTACATTAAAAACTTATAGTGATAATGTAGCTCGTCAAATTGCAGAATTTAAACAAAAACGTTTACTTCAATACTGTTAATATGAAACAAGTATTTTCTATTCCGAATATAGATAAAAATGTAAACTTAGTTGAAGAAGTTGCAGGATTAAGGATGCATTATGTGCTTCCTTGTCCTAAAACTTTTCCTAAATTAACATTTATATCTAAGAATAAAACTTGGTATAAAAAAACTATGTTCATTCCTTATGGAGAACATATGTCTCAACGTATTCATTATGCTTATATGAAATTAAAGTTATCAACTATGGTTGACTTAGCTTTATATCATCAAAAATTAGCTAATGATAAAGTAACTTTATTATTATTACAACAACAAAATTATTTAACTTTCAAATGAAAATTTACTTAAAAATTATATTAGTAATTGTATTTTATATTGCTATGATTTTCTTCCTATTGCCTTTTTTATTTAGTGCACCAAGTGACATAGCTGTCATATTAGGTATTATTATTGTAATAGGTTTAGGTGCTTTACTTTTTAAAATTCCGCTTTTATTTATAAACAAAAACAAAAACAAAAAATGAAAAAAATTAATTGGATTTTTGGATTGTTATTATTAGTAATGACTATCTCTTTCTCGTCTTGTTCTCGTGTTGATGCCGGATATGTTGGTATCAAAGTTAATTTGTTGGGTTCTGACAAAGGTGTTCAATCTCAAGTTCTTAGTGTTGGTCGCTATTGGATTGGTATGAATGAACAATTGTACTTATTTCCTACTTATCAAGTAAATTATGTTTATACTCGTGAAAGTAATGAAGGTTCTCCAGATAATGAAGAATTTAGTTTTCAAACTACTGAAGGAATGATATGTTATGCCGATTTAGGATTATCTATGCACTTTGATGTTGATAAAATTACTGATATGTTTCAGAAATATCGAAAAGGGGAAGAAGAAATTCGTGGTATAATTGTCAGAAAAGAAATGCGAGATGCTTTACAACGTGTTGCCGGAACAATGCCTATTGAATATGTCTATGGTGTAGGTAAAGGTAAATTAATTGATTCTGTTAAATCTATTGTTAAAAATAAATTAGCTCCTACTGGGATAATTGTTGATGATATAAATTTAATTGGAGCTATTCGTATACCTCCTTCAATTGAGCAATCATTAAATGATAAAGTAAAAATGTCTCAAGATGCCATGAAAACACAGAATCAACTTGCTGATGAAATTGCTAAAGCTAATATAAAGAAGGCTAAAGCAGATGGTGAAGCATATTATAATCGAACTGTATCAGCATCATTAACTCCGGCACTTATTGAATTAAGAAAAATTGAGAAATGGAATGGGGTTAATTCCTCTACTATTCTTGGTGGTGGTTCTAATACAATGGTAAACCTTCGATAAAAATAATAAGTATATGGAAGAAAATGATTATTATGATGATAAAAATATAAAACTACATAAGTCATTTGAATTAACTTCTGTATGTTTAGTATCTTTATTTATTTTATTTTTGGTTTCTATTAACTTTCCAATTGTTTTAGGATTTGTTTTTATAGCTGTATCATGGATTATTTATTTTCTTAGAAAAGATTATAAAACTAATCCTATACATCAAATAACAATGGTCTTAGATAAATAT
>CAIUKU010000143.1 GCA_903899825.1 uncultured Bacteroidales bacterium
ATGTTTTATTTTATAAGATAACTGAATCTAAATAACTGAAAAATAATGTTCAATATTTATTTTGTGAGGATAATAGCGATGTTTTTTTTCATTATCTGTAATTTTTTTAATTGAAAAATATTAACTAAACAAATATATTATGAAAAATTCTACCTTCAAATTTAGCTTGCTACTATTAATTTTTACATTTTTAAGTGTAAATAACCTTAAGTCACAAACCAATCAGTATTTAAACTTTTTACCTGATGTTGTTACTCCTGCATTAGGTGATTTTGTTAATGTTCCTAATGCTTCTGCATTGGTAGTCGGCTCAAATGTTATGTCAATGACGGGATGGTTTTTTGATAATAATTTAAATTATGGGCAAGGTATGATGGGTTTTCGTACAGGAACCGAATCTTTTTATTTGATAACCTTGAATTCAGGTGAAATTGAGGCTCGTTTTATTAATTCATCGAATGTAACTTCACAACCAACGATTCCTGCCGGTACTATTATTCCTAATGTATGGCAACACTTTGCTTTTGTATATGATGGTACGCATACTTATTTTTATAAAAATGCTGTTTTGGTCGGAAGTGCCACTGCTTCAGGTACACTTTCATTAGGGACCACTCCATTTGCAATTGGAAAAAGCCCTCTGGGTAGTTTTAATTTTTACTATAATGGAAACATAGATGAAGTTTCTTTATGGAAAAAGGCATTAACTCAAGCTGAAGTTCAGGATATTATGCAGCATGAGATTAATACTGCAAGCAATCCAGCCGGATTAATGTTATACTATAAATTTAACCAGGGAGTTCCCGGAGGTAATAATACAGGAATTACCAAACTTCAAACTGAAGTTAATTCACCACTTTATGACGGTGACCTTACAAATTTTGCATTAACCGGAGCAACTTCAAATTTCAACGGTACTTTAAATACCTCATTTCAGGCCATTTCATTTCCACAACTACCCACTAAATTAACAACTTCTCCTCCATTTGCGCTGCATGCTACTGCTTCTTCCGGATTGAAAGTAAGTTATACAATCGTTTCAGGACCAGCAACTTTAAGCAATGATTCTATGGTTACACTTACCGGTGTCGGTACTGTGAAAATAAAAGCATATCAGAATGGCAATGCACAATATGATACAGCAACTCCTTTAACGAATACATTTGAAGTTGTAAATCCGGCATTAAATTTCCCAAGTATTGATGCTCGCCACCCATTGGCAGGGAATGTGTATATGCCTTCACTTTCAAAAATACAATTGGCAGCTATTGCCTCAATTGCATATCCTTCCATATTTTCGATTCAGGAATTACATTTTAAAATAAACGGAACCAGCATTCCTGCACATGATTTTGGTAACGGACATTATACAGCATGGTGGCAACCACCTACTTATGGTAATTTTGCTGTAGAAATATATTCGACCAGTAATTTGGGTGCCATTGGCTCTAAAACTGTAAATATTAATGTTTTACCTTCTTCTGTTGATACAACAGTACAGGCATTTAGCGGTGTTTTGATCAATACAGGTACACCTTCAGTAACAATTGATGGTCAATTGCCTTCTTATTTAGGAGCCTATGATACAATTATAGCAACTTTAACAGTAAGTTGTCCTAATGGTGGATGCGGAGAATGGGATCATATTGCCAGTGTTGAAGCTCAAAGTCACGAAGGAAACTGGTTTGAAGTTATTCGATATATAACTCCTTATGGTACTGCCTGTTCACATAAATTATTGGTATCAGATTATGCATCTATATTAAATGGGAAAGTTACATTCAGGGTTAGTTGCGGAACACTGGACAATGGATATTTATATGCATTGAAATTCGACTACAAAAGTGGAACTCCTCCACATAAATACAGCCAGCTAACGCAGATATGGAGAAAGGTTTTTCCATTTGGTGATTATGCTAATCTACAGCCTGTAAACATTTACAACTATACTTTTCCTGCCAATGTTTTAGCTTCTAAAATAAAACTAATTTCTACAGGTCATGGCTGGGGAAATTTAAACACCAGTAATGCAGCTGAGTTTTATGATGCAACACATCATATTTATATAAACAATGTGAATACTTTTACTCAACACAACTGGGCTAACTGTAATCCCAATCCTGATAATTGCATGCCTCAAAACGGTACCTGGCAATATAACCGTGCAGGATGGTGTCCCGGTTCAATTGCCCGTCCATTTGATTATAATTTGAACCAATTTATAACAACCAATACCATTGCATTAAAATATGTGTTCTTTGAACAATACCTGGATCAATGTCATCCAAATAACCCAGGTTGTGTAACCGGGACAACCTGTACTGATTGCAGTGATGGTTTCAATCCACAACTGGACGTAGCCTGTAATTTAGTGAATTTCTTTGATATTCCACCACCCAATCCAGTAATTTTAGCGATAACAGAACCGAAACATAATATTGATATTGCAATTTATCCGAATCCTTCTAGGGGTTTGTTTAATCTGTCATCTGATAATAAATTGAATAAAATGTGTATGGTTGCAATATATAATTTATCAGGTAAAATGATACAACAGTTCGAATGGAATGGAGATAATGTATCGATAAATCTTACAAATGCTACACCTGGTCTATATATTATGAAAATCAGCAATGAAAATTTAGTCGAAGTTAAAAAAATAATAATCAGATAATTATATTCATTTAAACATTATAAATATGAAAAACCTATATTTAAGAATTAGTTTTGTTTGTTTATTGCTTCTAGTTATTTTTAATAATAATTTAAAATCGCAATCAAACCAGTATTTAGATTTTGCACCTGATGCTGTTACGCCTACATTAAGTGATTATGTGAATGTTGCCAATGCATCTGCATTGGTTGCCGGTACAAATGCCATGTCGATGACAGGATGGTTTTTTGCCAACTCATTGGCTTATGGGCATGGAATGTTTGGCTTTCGCGGAACAGGTTGTACATTTTATATGATTGAACTGGGAAGTGGAAGTATTGAATGCCGTATTTATACAGGAACTACTCTTTATACCTATACTGCTCCCGCTTCTACAATTATACCAAATATTTGGCAGCATTACGCCTGGGTGTATGATGGTTCATCTGCCAAGCTTTATCTAAATGGCAATGTTGTAGGTAGTGTAGCCGTTACCGGAAACTTTTCTACTTCAACTACTACACCTTTTATAATTGGTTTGAGCCCTGTGACAGGTTATAATTTTTATTATAGTGGACATATTGATGAGGTCTCGCTATGGAATAAAGCATTAACCCAGGCTGAAATTCAGAATATTAAACAAAACGAGTTAACGGGTACTGAATCTGGTTTGAAATTATATTATAAATTTAACCAGGGCGTTCCCGGAGGTAATAATGTGAGTATCACAAAACTTACTACAGAAGTAAATTCACCAACTTACGATGGAGACCTGATGAATTTTGCAATGACCGGTGCGACCTCTAATTTCAATGGTACATTAAATACCTCTTTTCAGGCGATTGCATTTGCTCCAATTGGTGCAAAACTGACTACTGACCCACCTTTTAAATTAACAGCTACCGCTACTTCCGGTTTGCCGGTTAGTTATACCTTATTATCAGGACCTGCAACATTACATAATGATACGGTTACATTAAACGGTGCAGGTACTGTTAAAATAAGAGCCTATCAAAATGGAAACGCACAATACGATTCTGCTGTTTCTGTAATAAATACATTTGATGTAGTAAATCCGGCTTTAAATTTTCCAATTATTGATCCTCGTCATCCTTTGGCAGGAAATGTTAACATGCCTGTATTATCAAAAATTCAACTGGCTGCAATAGCAAGCATTAATTACATTCCATTATTTTCAGTTCAGGAATTATATTTCAAAATAAATGGAACTACAATTCCTGCTCATGATTTTGGAAACGGACATTATACTGCATGGTGGCAACCACCTACTTATGGAAGTTATGCTGTTGAAATATATGCAAAAAATAATTTTGGTGCGGTAGGTTTAAAAACTGTGAATATCAATGTCGTAAATTCTCCAACGGATACAACTGTGCAGGCATTCATCGGTATTATCAATAATTCTTCAGTGATTAATGAAGTTGAAGTGGAAGGACAGCTTCCTTCTTTTATAGGTGCTTATGATACAATAATTGCCACTTTAACTGTTAGCTGCCCTACCGGTGGATGTGGAGCATGGGATTATGTCAGAAGTATCAAGGCAAGAAGCCATGAAGGGAACTGGTTTGAAATTATCCGTTATATAACACCTTATGGAACTGCATGTTCTCATAAAATAAATCTAGGTGATTATATGTCCATCTTAAATGGAAAGGTAAGCTTTAAAATAGTTGGATTGGATAATGGCTATTATTATGCATTGTCATTTACCTATAAATCAGGAGCACCACCCCATAAATACAGTCAGGTTACCCAGGTTTGGAGTGCAAGCTATGATTTTGGAAATTACGCCAACCAGCAACCAGTTAGTGTTTACAATCATACTTTCCCTGCTAATGTAAAAGCTTCTAAAATTAAGCTGATTTCTACCGGACATGCCGGACCCAGTAATTCAAATAATGCTGCTGAATTTTATGATGCAACTCATCATATTTACATCAATAATGTAAATACTTTTGTACAGCATAACTGGACCAGCTGTAACCCGAATCCTGATAACTGTATGCCACAGAGTGGTACCTGGCAGTACAATCGTGCAGGCTGGTGTCCCGGTACTATTGCTAAGCCTTTTGATTATGATTTATCATCTTTTATTCCAACAAATAACATTGCGGTTAAATATGTTTTTTATGAACAATATATTGATCAATGTAATCCTAATTATCCGGGTTGTGTTTCAGGTACTACCTGTACGAACTGCAGTGCTGATGCACAACCAAGTCTTAATGTAAATTGTAATCTGATTAATACTTTTGATGTACCTCCACCTGATCCTCAAATTCAAAATGTTGAAGACATAAGAAAAGATTTTGGAATAGCAGTATTTCCTAATCCTTCCAAAGGAATATTTACGTTAACATCAAATAATAAACCAGATAACGTTTGTACTGTTGTTATTTATAACATTATGGGAAATGCTGTTAGGCAATTCGAATGGATTGGCGAAAATATTGATATCAATCTCAGTAATTTTGCGAAAGGAGTTTATATTATGAAAGTTAGCAATAAAGACGGTTTTGAAGTTAAAAAACTGATGCTTCGTTAAATCACTTAATGAATAAATTTAATAAATTCTTAAGAAACATTCGTTTCGCTAAAAAGCGAGATACAAGAGAATGATTATGCAAAAAAACCTAACAGGTTTACAAAACCTGTTAGGTTTAATACAAATCAAATTATTGAAATCCTGATAGATTAAAAAATATTAACAAATGAAATGTCCATCTCAATTAAAACGAGACGAGCCGAGATGAAAATATCATAGGCACTATTTGCCTACAGCAAAGATAGACATAAGCGAAAAAATTAAAAATTATATAAATAACGAATCATAGTAAACGCAATATTAATATTATACACAAAAATATAAAGATGAAATGAGCCATGTGAAAATATTTACACACTCGAGGATGATTATTTTGGCGAAACGAAGTTCACGAATACATTAAATAATAATTAAATCTGTGAGTAATTCCATAGGCGAAATTCGAATAGGATTAAAAAAATTAAATAATCAAACAATAACTGTATCAGTTATTTAATTAAATTTAAATATATGAAAAATCTATACATGATTTTTGTAATTTTTTTGTTCTTCTTTACTGTTCAATTTGTGAACGCTCAGGTTTTGCACAACATACCTTGTTCAGGATTCAACTGTGATGTAGTTGCAGATGGTTTAGCAACTTCTTTGGCATCAACTACAAGAGGTGTTGATACAGGAGGAAGGGTTTTTATATCCCCTACATTTAATCCGGGAAGTGGCATTTGTCAAACAAATAATGCATGGCCGGCAGGAAATCAGATAAACAGTTTGATTACTTCCGGGCTTACCTATACGCTACAAACACCCAATGTTAATAATGCATTGTTACTGACAGCAGGAACTTCAGGTACCTTAACTCTTTCAAGTAATATTGCAGCAACTAAACTTTATTTCCTCGCAAATGCAGGTGATGGTGCAAGTACTGTTATTACTACTGTGACATTTACGGATGCAACTACCCAGGCATTTTCCAGTTTAACTGTCCCTGATTGGTGTTCTTCGGTTTCACCTCCTGCCAGTGGAGAATTTTACCGTACCGGACGCAACACATCAACCAGCTGTGGTATCAGCCTATGTCAGTATATGTTTGAAATTAGCCTGCCGATAAACACGGCTAACCAATCCAAATCGATAGCTTCTGTTAGCTTTTTTAATGTTTCAGGAGGAAGACTATGTATTTATGCATTGGGTGGCTCAACATCCTCCAGTTTTCAAACAATAAGCTTTCCTCAGATACCTCTAAAATTAACTACTTCAGCACCATTTGCCTTGAAAGCAACTGCAAGTTCCGGATTACCGGTAAGTTATACAGTACTCTCTGGTCCGGCAATCCTTAGCAATGATTCTATGATTACGGTTACCGGTGCAGGCATTGTAACAATAAAAGCATATCAGAATGGCAATATACCTGTGTATGATACTGCTGCACCTGTAATAAATTCTTTTAATGTGATTGATCCTACTTTAATTGTTCCTAATGTTGAAGTACGACATCCTTTAGCTGGTAATGTTTATATGCCGACACTTTCAAAAATACAATTAGCCGCTATTTCGTCTATTAATTATGCTCCATTGTTTTTTGTACAGAAATTAGAATTTAAAATAAACGGACAGACCATACAGGCTCATGATTTTGGAAATTCACATTTTACAGCTTGGTGGCAACCACCTACATATGGAAGTTATTCAATAAATATCATATCTACAAGTAATTATGGAGTTGATAGTACACTTACGGTAAATATAAACGTTGTATCTTCTTCTGTTGATACAACTGTTCAGACATTTAACAATGTGCTGTTAAATACAAGTATATCTTCCAGTGAAGCCTCTTTTCAGCTGCCTTCATTTATAGGAGCATATGACACAATAATTGCGACACTCACGCTTACATGCCCGTCCGGTGGATGTGGAGCCTGGGATAGAATTGCAAATGTTGAAGCAAGAAGTCATGAAGGAAACTGGTTTGAAATTATAAGGTACATTACTCCTTATTCTACTTCCTGTTCACATAAAATATCAGTGAATGATTATATGTCACTTTTAAGTGGTAAAGTTACATTCAGACTAAATTGTACAACTTATGATAATGGCTATCTCTATACATTGTCTTTTACGTATAAATCAGGAACTCCTTTGTATAAATACAGCCAGGTTACGCAATTATGGAAAGGCTATTATGATTTTGGCAATTATGCGAATTTACAACCTGTAGGTATTTATAATTATACTTATCCTCCGGATGTTCAAACGTCAAAAATCAAACTTATTACAACTGGTCATATGGGGCCAAATAATACAAGCAATGCAGCTGAATTTTACGAAACGACGCATCACATATACATAAACAATGTAAATTCGTTTTCTCAACACAACTGGACCAACTGTAATCCAAATCCTGATAACTGTATGCCTCAAAACGGTACATGGCAATATAACCGTGCCGGCTGGTGTCCTGGTGCTATTGCCAAACCTTTTGATTATGATATGACATCATTTATTTCAACAAATAATATTGCTGTTAAATATGTTTTATATGATCAATATATTGACCAATGTAATTCTCATTATCCAGGTTGTGTTACAGTAACAGGTTCCTGTGACTGTGCCGATGGTGCCAATCCGTTCTTATTTGTAGATTGTAATTTGATTAATTATTTTAACAGTCCTCCTCCTGATCCACAGGTGCAAAACATTGCTGAACTGAGAAAAGATTTTGGAATAGCTGTTTTTCCAAACCCCTCCGATGGTTTATTCAACCTATCTTTAATAAATAAAAAGGATGAGATATTTAATATAGCTATTTATAATTTAATGGGCAATATTGTCAAAAAGTTTGATTGGAGAGGAGAGAATATTGATATTGATCTTTCAAATTTTGCCAGTGGAATATATATAATGAAAGTAAGCAATAAAGATAAACTTGAAGTTAAAAAACTGATGCTTCGTTGATTAATTTAATAATAATTCTTTGTGGTTTCTATTTATAAGCATAGAATGATTTAGAAAAGAAAACGAAATAAATTTATAAAGAAATTTAGTTTTGAGATATTAAAATAAAGAAAAAGACTAAAAAAGGGAATTATATTGTAAGATTTTTATTGTATTAATAATTTAAAAAATCAAAGGTTATGATGAAAAAACTATTATTTATTTTGGTTTTATCAATGTTAGTATTCTCCTGTTCAAAAGAGGAGGATAATAGCGATAATGCTATTAAT
>CAIUKU010000144.1 GCA_903899825.1 uncultured Bacteroidales bacterium
ACTTCAGATGAAGTATTCCAGGATGTATTGCAAACACCATCTTTTGCCTGACGGCGATACCAGGTGGTTACTGTCAGTCCAGTTGGTGGGTCATAAGCTGCTGTATTGCTGCTGATAGTTGTAGGAACTGTAAATGCTGCATCGGTACTGCTTTGCCATTGATAAGTGATGGTTTCATTACCTCCACTTGCAGCAGTTGTACTTCCTATCTCAGCAGGATTGCCGTTATAACAAATGGTTGCACCTGTATTGGCTATTGCACCGGCAGTGAAATTATTATAAACCGTTACTTTCCAGACTTCAGCTGAAGTATTCCAGGATGTATTGCAAACACCATCCTTTGCCTGACGTCGATACCAGGTAGTTACTGTCAGCCCTGTTGGTGGGTCATAAGTTGCAGTATTGCTGCTGATAGTTGTAGGAACTGTAAATGCTGCATCGGTACTGCTCTGCCATTGATAAGTGATGGTTTCATTACCTCCACTTGCAGCGGTTGTACTTCCTATCTCAGCAGGATTGCCGTTATAACAGATGGTTGCACCTGTATTGGCTATTGCACCGGCAGTGAAATTATTGTATACAGTTACTTTCCAGACTTCAGCTGAAGTATTCCAGAATGTATTGCAAACACCATCCTTTGCCTGACGACGATACCAGGTAGTAACAGTCAGTCCTGTTGGTGGATCATAAGTTGCGGTATTGCTGCTGATAGTTGTGGGAACTGTAAATGCTACATCGGTACTGCTCTGCCATTGATAAGTGATGGTTTCATTTCCTCCACTGGCATCGGTTGTACTTCCTATTTCGGCAGGATTACCATTATAACATATTGTCTGACCAGTAGCTGATATTTCACCAGTGGTGAACTGCGGACGAACAGTAACAGCAACCACATTTGAGCTATCCGCTCCAGACCAATCACTTGCACAGCTAACACGAGCAAGCCTTCTATACCATGTTGATGTAATCAAACCAGGTGGTGAATAGTTTACTGAATTACTACTCTCAATATCAGAAAAACCAACAGTGCTACTAGTTGTAGATTTCTGCCACTTATATTCTAGGATACCATAATGTCCTGTTGGTAACGTTATACCAGAAATAGAATCAGGAATTGCATTATAACAAATAGTTTGGACTGAACCAATTATTCCTCCAGAGGTAGGATTCGTACATGGTGTGTTGGGATCGATACCAGAAGTCCATTCATAGGCTCCCATATCAATGGTCGTATTTTGAATTCTAGTCTTAAATCTTACATCGTATGTTTGGGTGTTCATTGTATTGTCTCCTGAATTAACACAAGGTGAGTTTTCATACAAACGATAATCACCTCCTGATTCATTAGCAAATAATGGATCTAAATTTGTACAATTTGAAGTGTTTGCTGTTCCCCAAACAGAAACATCTCCGGTTCCATTGGCAAAGCAAGTATTATTAAAAGTAGCTGCTGCATTATTATCAAGTTGAATTTGTTTTCCTCCGGTTACAGAAGTATTTCCCCAAAATATACAATTGTTTATTGTAGCATTCATTCCAGTGGATGTTAAATATAACCCACCACAATTAGATGAAGCGCTATTATGCACCACTGTTACGTTAGTTAAATTTGGAGTTGCTGGCCAACCACCAGAGCCAATATTGGCTCCTCCGCCTATTTCTGCTGTATTATTCTTAAATACAACATTGATAAGTATGAGAGAACTAGAAGTAGAACTTATCCCCCCACCCCATCTAGCAACATTACCATCAAAAATGACATTTCGGATAGTTGGGTTACCACCATAAATAATATATCCACCCCCACAACCATCAGGATAGATGCTGGCTGCATCAGCATTATACCCTTTAGTTATAGTAAATCCATCAATCACTGCTGTATTATTTGCTTGTGATGTATAATTATTGAGCACATGATAGCAATTATCTGTTTCAAGGCCAACTGTCCCAATATCACCACTCAAAATACACACATTTGTCCCATAATTTCGTTGCGACAATAAAGTTTCTGTACCTGAGAAACCACCATAAACAGCTACTCCGTTTTTTAATCTAAAAGAGATGTTTCTATTCGTGGTAAGAGTTGGCTTATATGTTCCAGCTGCTACCCAGACTTCCTGTACACAACTGGCATTAATAGCCGTTTGTAATTGTGTACTATCATAAGCATTGTCCCAGTTATAACCGTTTTTAAGACCTGCACCATCTGGTGTAACATACCTGACGGAGGATGGCGGTACAGTTTTTTCTATTACGTTTGATTCGCCAGTTGAAGGCCAGTCAATCTCACAGCTTACTTTCGATAATCGCTTGTACCATGTAGTTAGGGTAAGTGCACCTGGACTGCAGCCCACATCTGTTGCCCCATCAATGTCAGTAAAACCTGAAGATGAACCGGTTGTGGACTTTTGCCATTTATATTCTAACGTTCCTTTATGTCCGGATGGTAATGTACTGCTTGTGATCGGATTTGGACTAGTGTTATAACAAACAGTCTGGTCAGAAGCAATGGTACCTCCATTTGTTGGGTTCGTGCAAGGTGAAGTAACAGTAAATGTAGCTTGCGACGAATTGACAGAGTATGTAATATATTGAAACAGATTCAAGTCAAAATAGCCTCCCGAAAACATCACATTAAAAGTATAAGCACCTGCCGGGGTAGCAGAAGTTGTAGATAAGGTAAGTGTACCTGCCGGGGCGGTTCCACTCCCTGGAGTGTAATTAATTGTAAAGCAGCCTTGATCGGAGAAAACCGTGTCAGTTCCTGTAGGTGAACTCCAGTTTTTAATATCTACTGTGCCACAAGTTGAACTGTTAGATGTAGCAGTATATGACAGTGTGATTGTGTAAGATGCACTTCCTGCAGTTCCTGCTGTAACAGTGGATGATTGAGCAGATAAAGAAACGGCAGTTATAATTTTTTGTGCTTTAACAGATCCGTTACAAACTGCCAGAAACAGACTTAAAATAAGCAAAAATCGTAATTTATTTTTCATAAGATTATTTTTTAAAGGATTAATTTATAAAAGTTCAACTATATATATTATAAAATATTCTTCATATTTTGATAAAATTTAATTTTCAAATACTGTCTGTTTCGAGCGGGCAATCTCTAACCAATGCGCTGCTTTTTCTTTCTGGTTCATATTCTGATAAGTCAACCCCATTAAACGATAAGCCTCGATTTTCTGAGAATTGTATTCGATACATTTCCTGAAGTTCTCAAGCGCTTCTTCATACCGGCCCATCTTCCCGAATACACTGCCAAGATTAAGGTAAGAATCTGCAAAGCGGACATCAAGACTGATGGATTTTTGATAAATTTCAATAGCTTTAGAATAATCAGCCCTGTCAACATAAATACTGCCCATATTGCACCAGGTTTCTGCATTATAGGGATTTATTGATATCGCCTTTTCATAATGGTTCAACGCTTTATCAGGATCATTCAGGGCATACCACAAAAGGCCCAGTTGTTCATGCGCTGCACCATAAAGTGGGAAAATGGCCAACGTTTTATTAAAATATTGTATTGCTGATTTATTCAAAGAATCTCTGCTTCCGGGATCTACTTCTGCCCGGGCCTTATCTCTCAGAACAAATCCGTAGCTTAAACACATATGAGCGCTTTCGGGAGACCGCATGATATCGTTACTGAAAAGTGTGGAATTGTCTTTCCATTCTGCAGCTCTTATAGTTGTTCTGACACTGAAAAGAATCAAAATTATTATAAAAAAAAGTGAACTTTTCCAATGTGACAAGATAAAGTCACCGGATTTTACCTGTGAGGATTCTGTCTCAATTTTAAAAATTCTGAAGACACCCACTACAAGGGCAATACATAATCCAACCGATGGAAGAAACAAGAAACGTTCTGCAAACGCAGATCCGATCAAAAAAATAGTGTTACTGTAGATGCTGATTGTGATAAGGAAGAAAAACAAGCCAAACACTAACAGTCCCTTTTTTTTGAATCTCAAAACGGTATATATTAGCATTGCACCATAAATAACAAAAGATACAAGAAACGCAATGTTAGCAGGGGTTATAAAGGATATTTGCCTATACGAATAATCACTTACTAATTCATAAGGAAATAGAAACAACATCAAGTATTTTCCCAGTAACATCATGGTTGTGGCAAATTTGGTAATAAAATCAGGGGCAGCGATTAAAAAATTATCTGCGACCTGCAAAGTATATGGCAAGGTATTCTTTGATAAAACCTGATACCTAATGGCCATATATGCCAACACAGGAAGTGTAAGTATGATTGAACAGGTCAATATTGTTTTGGGAGTAGCTTTTGTAAAGAAATAGCCAATAACCGGAAAAACAAAGATCATGGTGATGACGCCTTCTTTTGACATCAAGGAAAGAAAAAAACAAATTGTACCCATTGCCAGTCCGAGCAGCTTTTTTTTAGTAAACCATTGATGAATAAGAAGCAGTGTTATCATCAAAAAGAAAAATGACATGATTTCATCTCTGCTTTTGATATTTGCAACTACCTCTGTATGTACAGGATGACAAATAAACACCAACGCCGTCAACAATGGTATCAGTGTATTCACCCGATCGAGGTATTGTTTTAACACGAAATATAACAGCATGCATGCCATCCCATATAATAAAACATTCAGCCAATGGTTCAAATGTGGATTATTTGGTGACAGTTCCCACTCAATTGCAAACATAAGTTGTGATAATGGCCGGTAGAGATTGTCATCAAGCCGGTTAATACCATACCGGTAAGAATTTTGCAGAATTAATGGAATGCCACTTACACCTTCCTTTACAACCCAATTCTCCGACAAAACACTAAAATCATCATAAACATAAGAATGTGTAAATGTGTTACTATACAACAAAAAAGCAAACAAAAAGCAAACAAAACCTGATACCCTCGTCTCCGACAACCATTTCCTTGCCCCTTTGGGAGGGCTTTTGTCTAGTTCAACCCTAACGGTTAGTTTGGCTTTTCTACTCATAAAACATTTAATTATTGAATTAAAGTTTGTAATGTTCTTTTTTTTATTTTCTTGATAACTAAGCAATCATAACTATATTTATAGTTACTGTAATTGGATTGGACACAGGATTTCTATATGCATCATTAAACAATGCCTGAGAAGCAGTAGTATTGCTAAAAAAGGGTTCTGTCATTAAAGTAGCAACATCAGTAACTGCCAAATTAAATCCAACAGAAGTATTGTAAGAAATAGCTTTATTATCTGTAATGATTTGATTAGTTGACAAATCAATAAAATTAAGAATTGTGGACCCTTTATTTCCATTAACAATAGCTATAATACCAAAATTGTTTGAAAAATAGACACAGGATGTTCCATCAAGATTACAAAATCCAGCTATTGCATCGGTTTGATAAGCCATTAAGCCTAATGCAGGAATAGGAATAGCCATAAGATTTTCAGCAGACTTTATAAGCATAAACAAAGCTTTGGTTATTAAATTCATATCGGGCATAGCAATAATTTTAGACGATGAACCATCTGTATTCATTCCCACACTTTTGGCAAAAATATTTGTTGCAAAAAGCAGTCCGAAAAGAAATACAAGAAAATGTTTCATAGTTGAAAGTTTAAATCTTTATAATGCAAAATAAATATATATTTTATCTATTCAATATAATTAATGATAATACTTGAATAAAAACTCTAC
>CAIUKU010000145.1 GCA_903899825.1 uncultured Bacteroidales bacterium
AAAATATATAGAATGAAAGAATTTGGTGATAATCGTTTAGAAGAAGCCTATAGCCATGTATTAAACGGTGATATTAGAGAAGCCGTTGCAGTTTTTGAAACAAAATTGGAAGAGTATCCTGAAAGTACTCATTTGTTGATGGAAGTTGCAAGTTTATATTATATACTTGGTGAAATGAACAAATGTATCTGTTCTTATAAAAAAGTATTACAGCTTAAACCTGAAAGCATCTTTGTTTATTACAGAATGGGAGTTGCAATGTATCGTGCTACTCTTTTCACACAAGCTGTTGAAGTTTTTACAAAAATTGAAGAATCAGGCAAACATATGCCAATGACCTTTATATGGATGGGTTTATGCTATTACCATTTAGGAAAAGAAGATAAAAGTATTGAATGTTACAGAAAATTGCTCGAATTGTGCCCCGATACTGTTATGGGAAACTATTATCTTGGAATTGCCCTCAAAGCTACCGGTAGATACGATGAAGCATTGCCTCATTTTGAAAAACTGGTGAAAGAAAATAACCGTCATGCTTCTGCTCATTATCATCTGGGACGTACCTATATGCGTACTTTTAATTATGACCTGGCCAAAGAAGAATTTAAAAAAGTATTAGAGTTAGATCCTTATAATAATAATGCACAGGAAATGTATGATTATATCAGTGATGATCATTCTTTTTAATATAACTTTTTCAATAACTAAAATAAAATTTAAAAGCCTGTTCAATTCATTGATCAGGCTTTTATAATATTGAACAACAAACCTTAGAAAATATTAGGTCGAATAACTTTAGTGTATTTATTTTATGTATAAATCAAATATATTACTCATTTCTATGTTAATTCTGGCTTTATCGGTAAATGCCCAGTCCGGCTTCAAAGCACAACAGTTAGAATTTAGCAGGGTAAAAACTGCTTATAAGGAAAAAGAAGCCCTAATAAAACACGAGCTTAAAAGCAAAAACCTATCATTAGATAAAATTGAAATTCTAATATTGGCTTATAAAAAGGAAGCTAAACTTGAACTTTGGGTTAGAAATACAAAACAGTATCAATACAAACTTATTAAAATTTACGATTTCAGTGCTTTTTCTGGTAAATTGGGGCCAAAACGCAAACAAGGTGATGGGCAAATTCCTGAAGGTTTTTATTCAATTGATCGATTTAATCCATCCAGTGACTTTTACCTTTCACTTGGATTAAATTACCCGAATGCATCAGACAAAAAGAAAAGTAAAGCATCCGATTTGGGCGGCGATGTTTTTATCCATGGAAGTAATGTTACAATTGGCTGTATTCCAATCACTGATGATAAAATAAAAGAATTATACCTTTATGCAATTGAGGCAAAAAACAATGGGCAAAAAAAAATTCAGGTTGCTATCTTTCCTGCAAAACTTGATAATAAAGGTTTTGATATACTGAATAAGGAATATAAGGCCAATAAAAATCTGCTGGCTTTCTGGGAAAAATTAAAAGAAATCTATGATTATTTTCAGATCAAAAAACAATTACCAATGATAAGTGTGGATGAAAGCGGAGACTATATTTATAAATAAAATGAAAATGTTAAGAAAGAATACTAATATATTTATGCATAATTTCTTTTTAAACCTTTTATCTTTTTAATTGTTGATAAACAGTAATAAACTAAACAATGACAATGAATTACACAGAAATCTATAAATCTAAGAATCCTATCAGAATTGTAACAGCCGCTTCATTGTTTGACGGACATGATGCTGCAATCAATATCATGCGGCGTATAATGCAATCAACAGGTGTTGAGGTTATTCATCTTGGGCATGACCGTTCTGTTAAAGAAATTGTCGATTGTGCTATTCAGGAAGATGCCAACGCAATAGCCATTACATCCTATCAGGGTGGGCACATGGAATTCTTTAAGTATATGTATGATATGCTGAAGGACGCTGATTGCAGTCATATTAAAATATTTGGTGGTGGTGGTGGTGTTATTCTTCCCAACGAAATAGAAGAACTTCATCAATACGGAATTTGCCAGATCTATTCTCCAGATCAGGGCAGGCAAATGGGATTGCAGGGAATGATTAACGATTTGATTGAAAGATGTGACTTCCCTGCAGCTGCCGGAATTGAAAAATCCTTTGAACTTAAAAAATTACTGAATACTGATTATAAGCAAATTGCAACATTAATTTCAGCCTGCGAAAACAAACCTGAAATTTCGAAAGAAATTATTAAAAAGCTTAAAGATATTGCTGCTTTAAATATGGCTCCCGTATTAGGAATAACCGGAACCGGTGGAAGTGGCAAATCTTCATTGATAGATGAAATTGTTCGCAGATTTTTAATGTCATCACCTGATAAAACCCTTGCTATTATTTCAGTTGACCCTTCAAAACGAAAAACGGGAGGAGCCTTGCTTGGTGACAGAATACGAATGAATGCCATCAACAACCCAAGGGTATTTATGCGTTCACTGGCAACCCGTCAATCGAACCTTGCTTTGTCAAAATATGTTAAAGATGCGCTCACTGTTGTGAAAGCAGCCGGCTTTGATTTTATCATCATCGAAACTTCCGGTATCGGACAATCTGATACTGAAATTGTTGACCACAGTGATGTGTATTTGTATGTAATGACTCCCGAATATGGTGCAGCATCTCAACTTGAAAAGATTGATATGCTTGATTATGCAGATATCATTGCCCTGAATAAATTTGATAAAAGAGGTGCCCAGGATGCATTGAGGGATGTCAAAAAACAATTTGCACGCAATCATAAACTATTTGACACAAAACCAGAAGATTTACCTGTGTTCGGAACTATCGCTTCACAGTTCAATGATCCTGGTGTAAATGAATTTTATGGCGCTTTAATTAAGAAGATTGAAGAAAAAACAAGAATACTCTTACATCCTTTCAATGACCACCTGGAAGGGATTTCTGAGAAAATACAAATTATACCTCCCAAAAGAGTCCGTTATCTCTCAGAAATTACAGATGTTATCAGAAATTACAACAATTGGGTGAAGCAACAGGGAGAAATAGCACAAACACTGTATAGTTTCAGGAAAACCATTGCTGCAATGAAATCTTCATTTGCCAGCAAAGAACTGATTGATGAATTGGAAACTTTTTATTCTCAAAAAGAAAGCTTGCTTGAAATTCACAACAAAAAACTTATTGAAGGCTGGAATCTTAAAACAGAAGCTTACAAACAGGATTTCTTCGTTTATAAAGTAAGAAATCAGGAAATAAAAATAAAAACATATACTGAATCATTATCTCATCTGAAAATACCAAAGATCAGTTTGCCTAAATATGAAGCATGGGGTGATATTCTGAAGTGGAACCTGCAGGAAAACCTGCCCGGTGAGTTTCCATATACTGCCGGAGTATTTCCTTTTAAAAGGGAAGGCGAAGACCCTACCCGAATGTTCGCAGGAGAAGGAGGTCCCGAAAGAACCAACAAACGTTTCCATTATGTTTCGCGTGGAATGCCGGCCAAACGCCTTTCTACAGCTTTTGACTCAGTAACACTTTACGGACAGGATCCAGATGTTCGTCCTGATATTTATGGAAAAATCGGTAATTCAGGTGTTTCTATCTCCTGCCTGGATGATATGAAAAAATTGTATTCAGGGTTTAATCTGGCAGATGCAAAAACTTCGGTTTCTATGACCATTAACGGACCCGCTCCGATTATGGTTGCCTTTTTTATGAATACAGCCATTGATCAGCAATGTGAAATTTATATCAAAGAAAATGGCTTATTTGAAGAAATACAAAAAAAGATTAAAAAAATATTCAAACAAAAAGATATTCAAAAGCCTTGCTATCAGGGAGTAATACCTGAAGGTAATGATAGTCTTGGTCTTATGTTACTTGGAATCACTGGTGATCAGGTGCTGCCACGTGAAGTATATGAAAAAATCAAAGCCTCTACCCTATCTAAAGTCAGAGGAACCGTACAAGCTGATATTTTAAAGGAAGATCAGGCACAAAATACCTGTATTTATTCTACAGATTTTTCACTCAAACTTATGGGTGACGTCCAGGAATATTTTATTCAACAGGATGTGCGGAACTTCTATTCCGTTTCTATTTCAGGATATCATATTGCCGAAGCCGGAGCCAACCCTATCTCACAACTTGCATTTACCTTGTCCAATGGATTTACCTATGTGGAATATTATCTTTCGAGAGGAATGGATATCAATAAATTCGGACAAAATCTCTCTTTCTTTTTTTCGAATGGTATTGATCCTGAATTTTCTGTAATTGGTCGTGTTGCCCGTAAAATATGGGCCAAAGCCATGAAACTGAAGTATGGTGCTGATGCCCGTGCCCAGCAATTAAAATATCATATTCAAACCTCAGGAAGATCATTGCATTCACAGGAAATAGATTTCAATGATATCCGAACAACACTACAGGCATTGTATGCAATTTATGATAATTGCAATTCACTGCATACCAATGCTTACGACGAAGCCATCACCACTCCTACCGAAGAATCGGTAAGAAGAGCCATTGCCATACAAATGATTATTAACCATGAATTAGGATTGACCAAAAATCAGAATCCGCTGCAAGGCTCATTTATCATTGAAGAACTGACTGATCTGGTAGAAGAAGCTGTAATGGCTGAATTTGACCGGATTACCGAAAGAGGTGGAGTGCTTGGCGCCATGGAAACCATGTATCAAAGAGGTAAGATACAGGAAGAATCACTTTATTATGAAACCATGAAACATACCGGTGAATTACCGATTATGGGAGTCAACACTTTCTTGTCTTCCAAAGGCTCACCTACCGTAATTCCCGGTGAAGTTATCAGGGCCACAGAAACCGAAAAACAATACCAGATAGGAATGTTGGAAAATCTCCACCGCCTGCATGCAGATAAAACAACAGAAATATTGCAGGTACTCCGCGAAGATGCCATGAAAAACAAAAACATCTTTGCTGCCCTGATGGAAGTTAGTAAATACTGTTCCTTAGGTCAGATCACAACAACAATGTTTGAGGTGGGAGGACAATACAGGCGGAATATGTAGGATAATGCTGATATAATAATGATGAGTGATGAATGTTGAGTGATGAATGGAGTGTATCACAAACCTGTAGCAAAGTATGAAATAAAAAAATGACAAAATCCCTTGCATTATGATTTAATCTTATACCTGACCAGTAATTGAAAATATTGATTGTATTCTCTTGATTCACCCATATAGCTACCATCGTGGGCATCCATATAAATTCTTTTGAAATTACTGATTCCGTGGTTATACCTGAAAGCTATATCAAATGATTTGTAAATGTTGTAATTTATACCTATCAATCCTGAAAACTCAAATTTAGTATCATGTTGGTCATAAATACTTCCTGACCAATTTGAAGACCAAATCTGGGCAGACATTAAAAAGGCAAATTCAGGACCGGTCGATAGATATAATCTTTTAGTAATATAAAAGTCGACCAATAATGGAAACTGAATATAGTTTTTTTGAACCCTGAAATTTCCATTCCAAGATTTAACTAAACCTCCTTTTTGCATAAAACCAGGTTCAATTGTGAAGCCAATTAATTTATTAAACTGATATCCGGCAAATAAATTAAAATTATAAGAAGGCATTAAAATATAATCTTTTTCATTAAAACCTTTGAACTGTATATTTGCAAAATCGAAACCTGCTTCAATACCATATTTAAATCCCTGTGCTTTAATATTAATACCTGAAAATAAAGCGAATACAACTAATATTGATAGTGTTAAAATTTTTCTCATGGGCATGTTTTAAATATGCTTATTGTCAATTGATTTCATTTACCAACAACAAAACATTTTTATGATAAAATAATCAAAAGTCTGGCTTATCTATCTGCAAATATACCAATATTAAAACATCCCAGGATATTAAAACTTATTAATAAAAAAACGACAGTCTTATACATAAATTTCAATATGTCCATAACGCTTCCGTATCCGCATTAATTGCAGTTTTTGTAGACGATTAAAATAAAAAAAACTTTATCCAGGACTTTTTTAAACAAAGATTAATAATATTGATAAAATTACCAAAACTGTAACAATGATAATAATTGCTCTTGATTCAGATTTAATCAAAGCATTACAATCACTGAGTTTAGAAAGAGCCAACTCATTGTTGAAATTAGTCTCAAGGGCATTGGTGTATGCTTCTCTTGCATTGCGGTAAATTTGAATTTTCATAAAATCATCGCCATGCCCGATAAAATCATTAAATGCCAATTCTTCCTTACTTAGATGAAGGTCAATATTTTGATGTGCCATTGTATGATTATTTAGAATACAAATATAATCAATTTGAATGCAATTTTTTATTTTTTTCAGGAGGGTATTTAAAAAATAAATTGAAGCAGTATAGAAAATATTGTATAGATATGAAAAATGCATGCTATTAATACCTTCTATTGTACGTTGTTTAAAAAGTGTTTTTTGAATCCAAATAGTGATAATTCCTATGTGAAAATATAAATGATTTCTCAGTTTAGAACTTATTTTCTTAAAACCTGGTTTTGTTTATTAACAATAACAATAATTGAAATTATCAATCTGGTATTGTAAACTTTAATTTTATTTTGCACCTAATTTTCATTACTTTTGCTTTGAAATGGCATACAATCATGCTGTATCAGATTATTTTGTAATAAATAAAGACAGAAGCATCCGTAATTGAATTGCAGCTATCTATGGAAAAATTTTTTCAGAATCAAACCGTAATTTTTTACATTTTATTATCAACCAGCCTGGTAATAACCCGCTTACCATTTATAGGTAAATTTTTTCGTGTAGTCAATACACTGGTTCACGAGAGCGGACATGCATTTATGGCATTAATTTTAAGCGGGAAAGTGCATCGGATTGATTTGTTCAGCGATACTTCCGGAAGCGCATTAACCGCAACAAAAAACGGATTCAGCAGGTTTCTGGTATCTTTGGCAGGTTATCCTGCATCAGCTTTGTTTGCTTATCTTTGTTTTTACTGTATCGAACAAAAAGAAGCAATTTATGTTGTATACATGCTGGCAGGAATTGCAATTATTAATTTAATATTCTATGTAAGAAATGCTTATGGAATATTCTGGCTGATAAGTTTTATTGGGATTGCAGTATTGGTAATATATGCAAAAGAAGCGATGTTAATTTATGGTTTTTCATTACTCTGTTCATTTATAGTATTATCTGACGCAGTAATTTCCGGGTTTAATTTATTGATAATTGCTGCAAAAACGCCAAAAGCTGCCGGTGATGCGAAAAATCTGAACGAAGCTACTCATTTGCCCGTTATTTTCTGGGCTTTGTTATTATTGGCTTTTTCATTTTTTTGTGCTTACAAAACTATCTGGGTATTTTTCCCAAAATTATTTTAAACCATGGTACAGGAAATTATTACTTATATCATCTTATTGGCAACAATTCTATTTGTTACCTATAAAATTTACGAAACCTTTTCGAAACAGAAAAGCGGATGCGATGGCTGTGCATCAAGCTGCAATGATTGTGCCCTGCATGATTTAAAACAGGAAATAGAAAAACATAAGAGCGTTTAATTATGATTCATGTTTTTATGCATGAAAACCGGATTTATTTATTTTTCTCAAGTCTGTTCATACCTTCTATGGCTTTTTGATAATTGGTTTTAATTTGCATTGCCATTTTGTAGTCTTTTCTGGCATTATCAAAATCATTCATTAATTCATAGGTATAACCCCTGTTGTAATAAGCTTCTGCATAATTTTTATCAATATTAATCGCTTCTGTAAAGCTTTTAACAGCCTCATTGTAAGCTTTTTTATATTCTAAATACACATATCCGGTATTGTAATATGCTTGCTTATATTTAGGATCAATGACAATAATATTTTTATAGGCTTTAATGGCAGCATCCGGATTGCCATTTTCCTGCTGAAACATTCCTAAAGCATAATATGCTTCAATACTTTTAGGTTTTATGTTTAATGCACTGTTAAAATAATCGATGGCATTTTTATTTTTCCGTATTGATAACATTAGTCCCAATTGCATATATGCATCATAGTATTCAGGATCAATCTCTATGGTTTTCATAAAACTACGAACTGCTTTGGATGAATCCCCTGATTCTTTGTAGGCAAATCCTTTTATAAAAAATGCTTTTGGTGTTAGACTTTGTATTTCAATTGCTTTATCTGCATTTTGATGTGTTTCTTCATATTTTTTCAGATATAAATTCAACTCAGCCAATTTCAGATAGGCTTCCACATTTTGAGGAGCAATTGAAAGTGCCTTAATAATAGCATCCTGAGATTTATTAACCTGCACCATTGCAAGGTAAATATCTGAAAGGGTGAGATAATAATCAGGCTTTTTCTCATCTATTAAAATAGCTTTATTGATATCACCTAAAGCATCATTTATTTTATTAACTGATAACAACAATTTGGCCCTCGAATTATAAAGATCGGCATTATTAGCATCATTGCTTATTTTTTCAGATAAAACAGTAATCTGATCAGGAAGAGTATTGGAAATATTATCTTTTTTTGTATTTTTCGAATTGCAATTTACAAATACAAAGGCAATTATAATAAATAGCAAAGTTTTTTTGATGCTGAATGATATCATTTTTAAATATTTTTTTAAAATGCAAATTTCGTAAAAATAATAATACAAAGCAGATATACATTCATTTCTTATGAATAAACATATATCTGCTTTTATTATTTATAAATTAAACTAATTTTCCAGGCTTTTATTATATTATTAATCTTTTAGCTTTAAGCAACTGCGATGCTTTCTCTGATTTTGATTTCGAGTTCTTCTGCCAGTTCAGGGTTATCAGTTAATAACTGTTTTACACCGTCTCTTCCCTGTCCTAATTTTGTTTCACCATAACTAAACCAGGATCCGCTTTTCTTAATGATGTTAAAGTTAACACCTAAGTCGATTATTTCTCCGATTTTTGAAAAACCTTCACCATACATCAGATCAAATTCAGCAAAACGGAAAGGTGGCGCAACTTTGTTTTTCACAACTTTTACTTTCACCCTGTTTCCGATTACGTTTTCAGCATCTTTTATCTGGCTTACTTTTCTAATATCCAACCTAACTGAAGCATAGAACTTTAATGCATTACCACCGGTTGTAGTTTCGGGATTACCAAACATTACGCCAATTTTTTCGCGCAATTGATTAATAAAAATGCAACAACAATTTGTTTTACTGATAGTTCCTGTCAATTTTCTTAAAGCCTGCGACATCAATCTTGCCTGTAAACCCATTTTTGAGTCGCCCATTTCACCTTCTATTTCACTTTTAGGAGTTAAGGCAGCTACAGAGTCAATGACAATAATGTCAATGGCTCCGGAACGGATGAGATTTTCGGTAATTTCAAGTGCCTGTTCACCATTATCGGGTTGAGAAACCAATAAATTATCAACATCTACTCCCAGTTTTTTCGCATAAGAACTGTCGAAAGCATGTTCAGCATCTATAAAAGCAGCAATTCCGCCAGCTTTTTGAGCTTCAGCAATGGCATGTATCGCCAGTGTGGTTTTACCTGATGATTCAGGTCCATAAATTTCAATCACTCTCCCTTTAGGCAATCCACCAATACCCAATGCCATATCAAGTCCGATAGACCCTGTTGAAATAAATTCGAGTGATTCAACAGGATGATCACCTAATTTCATGATAGAGCCTTTGCCATAGTTCTTTTCTATTTTATCTATGGTTAATTGCAGGGCTTTTAATTTTTCTTTCTTATCCTGATTATCAGAATTTTCTTTACTCATGGTATATCTTTTTTATAATGATTAATTGTATTTATTTAATTTAAATTCCTTTAAAATTTGTGTGGTATGATTTTTTGTGTCTACTTTGGTAAAAATTTTCTGAATGATGCCTTTTTCATCAATAATAAAAGTTACCCGGTGAATACCTGTATAAGTTTTCCCCATAAATTTCTTTTCACCCCAAACCCCATAATCAAGTATGATTTTTTTTTCAACATCGGGTATTAAGGGGAAAGGTAAACCGTATTTTTCAGTAAAATTCTGATGCAAGCTTTCATCATCAGCACTTACCCCAATTATTTTAAATCCTTTGTCTAACAACTCCTGATAATTATCCCGCAAATTGCAGGCTTCGGCAGTACAACCGGGTGTATTATCCTTTGGATAAAAATAAAGGATTAATTTATTTCCAAGGAAACTGTTAAGGTTTATTGAATTGCCAAACTGGTCTTTTGCTTTTATATCAGGAGCTTTATCGCCTTCTTTTAAATGTAACATCTTTAGTATATTTTTTATACAAAAATAAATGAAAAAAGATTGATTTTTATAAAAACTTTGATAAATAATGTGAAATAATCATCTGATTTTATAATAAATTGATACTAAAACATCTGCATATTATAGTAAAACTAAGAATTCCTTTGTTCTTTTCAAAAATTATAATAGATTTGCAGATTAATAATCCTCAACCAATCTTTACCTCCGTATGAAAAAACAGATATTTTTTTGTTTATTACTGATACTGCTTATTAATTCACAATTATTTGCACAAAAACAGCCCTCTCTTTCTGATTTTACAGCCAATTATGTAACTATCAAACCAGATGGCATAATACCAAACGATTTGTGTACTCAATTTATCCAGGCTTATAATAACGAAAAAGCAGAACTGGAAAAATACAATTCTACCCAACGTGAGCACATGAGTAATACTAAAGATAAGTTTTTGCAGGAAAGTAATTATTTCATTAACCAGATATTATTGAGTGGTAAAGTATTATACAATACTGCATTTAATACTTATATTGATAAAATTCTAGATAAAATCCTTATCAATGAGCCGGATTTGCGAAAACAAATAAGGGTATATATACTTAAAACTCCCACGGTGAATGCTTCAGCCACAGATAAAGGAATTTTATTTGTGAACCTGGGTCTGATCGCTCAGGCAGGAAGTGAATCGCAACTGGCTTTCATTATTTCTCACGAATTAATCCATTACATTAAAAAGCACAGTATGGATTTATACCTCGAAAAAGATAAGATAAGCCGCGAAAGCAAAGGATTTAAAAGTGCATCCTTAAATGAAGTATTATACAAAACACATTACCGTTCTCGCGAAATGGAAAACGAGGCAGATGAAAAAGGATTCATAGATTATTTCAGTAAAACAATTTATGATCTAAATCAAGCAATAGAAATCTATGATGTATTACAATATGCTTATCTGCCTTTCGATGAAATCGCATTTAATACTTCTTTTTTAAGCGATTCATTATTTACTTTTCCTTCAAAATGCATACCCGAAAGTATTAATCCAATCAGGGCCCGCGACGATTACGATGATGAGAATTCTACCCATCCAAATATTAAAAAACGCCGCGAACAAATGCAGCAACGCTTAATCAATGCCGATAATAAAGGAAGAGCAATCAATCCATTAGGGGATGAATATTTTAAAGCAATCCGAGACATGGCCCGTTTTGAATGTTTAAGACTTTATGCCATTGAACAAAACTTTTCCATGTCTTTTTACAATGCCTGGATCATGAAAAAAGACTATCCTAATAATTTGTTCCTCGACCAGGTACTTTCAGCTTCACTTTATGGAATTACAAAATACAAAAACCGAGGTAATATTGGCAATATCACACCATCAGAAAAAAGAACCGAAGGTGAAATGCATGCAGTAGTTACCCTATTTAAAAACATTAAAAAAAATGAAATGAATGCATTAGCACTTCGTTTTGTTTGGAAAGCACATCAAAAATATCCCAACGATATATATTTGAATAATATTAAAGATGATTTATTCAAAGAATTGATTTGGAAAAACAAGGCCATTCTTTCGATGTTTATCAACTCACCACAAATACTAAAACCCGGAGATAGCCTGATTGCAGAAACACCCAAAACAGATAGTATACAAAAGCAATCTTCGAAAGTCAGAAATATCGAAAAGAAAAAGAAAAAGGAGACGCAGTCAACAGATGACTTCTACCCTTATATTTTTGCTAATCTATTGAACGATAATAAATTTATCAAGGATTTTAAACAAACCATCGAAAATCTGGAAACTATAAAGAACAAGGAAAAAGAAGAAATCGCTAAATTGAGCAAAGAAGAACAAGCAGAATATGCTGCTGACGAAGAGGAAGATGATGAACTTTATGATGAATCAGACCTGGTTTATAGTAAAAAAGAAAGAAATTATGGATGCAGATTGGGAATAGATACTATTTTACTCTATAATCCATTTTATCTGAAGTTTGATTATAGAAAATCTCAAAAAATAAAGTTTTTCGATACAGAAAGCAGTCAGTTGAATTTTATTGGTTTACTTAAAAAAAATGCAAAGAAAACAGGATTGACAATGGGATGCGTTTTACCTACTGAGTTTAAAGAATATGGTACTGCACTGTACAACAAACATCTTTTACTTAATGATTGGACAGATGAGTTTTCTAATTGGGATTTAAACTGTGAAAAAGTCCTTTTCCTTTCCGAAGAGATAAAACCTGTTATCAACGAATATCAAACTAAATATCTTAATATTACGGGAGTTATATCAGCCAAAATATCCAGTATTGACAATCGGGCATTTTCAATGCTTTTGTATGGAGCGCTAAGTCCTGTTATGTGGCCCATCACAATCCAATACTTTACAAGACCAGCATTTCAAACCATTTACTACAATAAACTTATTAATATGGAAACCGGAGATACAGAGTATATTAATTCTTCTGCTATTGAGATGTCTGATAATAAAGCCTATTTGAATTCAAGAATATATGATACGTTTAATCAAATAAAAACCAAATAATTGCTCTCGAAAATGAAAAAAATATTTGCAACAATAATCATAATTTCCCTTTTATTTTTAACCAATACAAGTCATTCTCAAGTTTCTGGCTTTATGGGAAAAAAGAATGTACTCAAATTGGGTCTTTTTATGAAAAGCTCTTTCGTGATGCCAAATAAAAATGGAGAATCCGGATATTTTAGTTTTAACGATAAATACTCTATAGAATTTGAACGAGTTTTAACACGAAATAAATCTTTTCAAGTTCATGCTTCAGGTTTTAATACCTATTATAAAATGCTTGAATACACTGATAATTTAAGTGGTCTTTTATTAAAAATGAATTGTATGGCTTTTGGAGGAGATTTTGTTATGTACCGCTCTTCTCACATTGCACCTTTAGGTGCTTATACTTCTTTAGGATTCGATGTAATTGTCAGTAAATCCGAAGTAAATATATCTGAAATAAACCGAATGTATTTATATTCTTCTGATCCATTAGATCAACCCAGATTTAGCTATCCTTATAAAGAACTTTCGACTACTCACCTTGGTTTAAATGTAAAATCAGGTGTTAAACAAATATTCTTTGATTGTTTGAGTTTTGATTTTAATTTCCAATTAGGTGTGATATTTTCCGAAAACATGACTGGTGGAGCAGAATTTAATGAAAATGTAGAAGATTATATTAGAGGTAGAATTGGAAACCGCCTATGGGGACATTATTTATGGGGTGTAAATTGCGCAGTAGGATATTTGTTTTAGCAATTTATTTTGTGAGTAATTTATTAACAATTGCATAAATCTTATTTTTAATCAAGTATTTTTCTTTACCTTTGTTTGCATTATATAATACATTTCAATACGCGTATGAATAACCAAATTGATATATTTGTCCCTTGTTTTATTGACCAGGTTTTTCCTGAAACTGCTTTTAATATGGTGAAAATTCTTGAAAAACTAGGTCAGGAAATACACTATAATCCCAATCAGACTTGTTGCGGCCAAATGGCTTTTAATAGTGGTTTCTGGGACGAAGCCCGTGCTATGGGCGAAAAGTTTCTTACAGATTTCCCCAATGACCATTATATTGTAGGAGGTTCAGCTTCCTGCATAGGGTTTGTTAAAAATTATTACGGAAAATTATTCCACAATACAGCTTATCATTTAGAATTCAGGAGATTACAAAAAAATATTTTTGAATTTACAGATTTTGTTGTCAATGTGTTGAGAATTACCAATGTAGGTGCTACTTTTAACCATAAAGTCACATACCATGATTCATGTGCAGCCTTAAGAGAATATGGTATCAAAGATGAACCCCGTTTACTTTTACAGCAAGTAAAAGGACTTCAACTGATTGAAATGAAAGATGTAGATGTATGTTGTGGTTTTGGCGGCACTTTTTCGATAAAACATGAACCCATTTCTACTGCGATGGCTGAACAAAAAGTGCTGAATGCATTAGAAACAGGAGCTGAATTTATTGTGTCTACCGATGCATCCTGCCTCATGCATCAGGATGCCTATATTAAAAAACAAAAATTGCCTATTAAATGCATTCATATTATTGATGTTCTGGCAAGTGGAATTTAGTAATTTGTTTTTCAACTATGATAAAAAAACATCATAAAATTATTTTCCTTTTTGTTTTTCTTATTTCTTATAGTTATACCAATGCTCAATTTTACGATGCAGGACAGGATCCGGCAAATATAAAATGGAATCAAATCAACACTTCTCATTTTCAGCTTGTTTTTCCATCT
This sequence comes from uncultured Bacteroidales bacterium, assembly GCA_903899825.1. Classification (GTDB taxonomy): domain Bacteria; phylum Bacteroidota; class Bacteroidia; order Bacteroidales; family JACABE01; genus JACABE01. The sequence continues at coordinate 14,597 of CAIUKU010000145.1, forward strand.
GATTTTTCAAAACAAGCAAATTATCTTGCTAATTATTTAGATTATTCATACGATTACAATACTATTTCATTAAGTAATAAACCTGTCAAACTGTCTATACTTTTGCATAACAGGACTGTTGAGTCAAATGGTTTCGTCACCTGGGCTCCCAGACGCAGTGAATGGTTTACATGTCCTCCTCAGGATATGTATGCTCAGCATTGGTTGGAGCAATTAGCAATTCACGAATACAGGCATGCCATTCAAGTTAGTCAGATGTACAGAGGCTTTACTAATGTTTTGAGAATTCCTTTTGGTGAACTGGCTACAGGTGCAGTGGCAGGTATCTATTTACCCCGCTGGTTGCTTGAAGGTGATGCTGTTGTAATGGAAACAGCTTTATCAAAATCAGGAAGAGGGCGTTTGCCTGGATTTAGTCAGGATTTAAAAGCTCAGCTTATCGAAAAAGGTATTTATAATTATAACAAAGCCATTTTTGGGTCATACAAGCATTACACTCCTGACCCCTATACACTTGGATATCATTTAGTGGGATATTCCAGGTATAAATTTGGTGCAGATGTTTGGGATAAAACACTTAAAAATGTTGCCAGAAATCCATATATGGTTGTACCTTTTTCACAAGGACTTAAAAAAATAACAGGAAAAACCACTTGCGGTATTTATAAAGCATCTTTATCGTTTTTGGACAGTCTTTGGAACAAACAACTTCATCAAACTACACTTACTGATTTTCAAAATCACACTTTCAGAAAAAACAAGCTTTATACAAACTACAGATTCCCCAATTACATCAATGACAGTGAATTTGTTGCATTGAAATATGGAATGAACGACATTTCACATTTTATAAAAATTGACAAAAATGGAAAAGAATCTAAGTTATTTACTCAAGGAAATGATTTTCAACAATCCTTATCCTTTTCTAAAAATCTGATAGTATGGGCAGAACAAGTTCCGGGTTTACGCTGGAATCATGAAACCTATGCTGTTATTAAAACCTATGATATCGTTTCAAGAAAATACAAAACACTTACCCATAAAACCAGGTATTTTGCGCCTTGTATTTCACATGATGCTACCAAAATTGCTGCTATTGAAGCAGATATGCAAAACAATTATTTTTTGGTGCTTTTAGATGCAAATACTGGAAAACTGCTTAAAAAAACAGCTTCTCCTGAAAATGCTTTTTTAGCAACTCCCAGTTGGAGCAATGATGATCAGTCAATTATCATGATAGCATTTTTAGCAGATGGAAAAGCATTTGCTGAGTATGGTATAAAAAATGAAATATT
>CAIUKU010000146.1 GCA_903899825.1 uncultured Bacteroidales bacterium
AAAAAAAATTAAATCAACTGAAAAGGGGATGTCAACACCAATTATAGCATTAACTGCCAGTGCATTTGATGAAGATAAAAAGAAAGCTAAATTATTTGGATTACAAGGCTTTATTCGTAAACCTTTTAGAGAATCTGAATTATTTGGAGAAATTGGAAGGACTTTAGGAATAACCTATAAATACGAAACTGATAATACAGCAGTATCTGATATTGGAGCAGCTGAAACAGATGAGATGGCTATTGAAAATTTAAAAAAACTGCCAGTAAATATGTTAGATAATATGCTCGATGCTATTACAAAAGCTGATATGGATTTTCTGATTGAAATTATTAACGATATTAACCCTGATTATTCAGATCTGATAAAGTATTTAAAGTATTTAGCAGGAAATTATGATTATAATAAAATTCAATTTTTAATACAAAAAGCTGAATATAAAAAAAAGGACTGAGAGAGAAACTAATTACAAATAATAACTAAATGTCAGTTTATTGAAATCATGTTTATTATGAATACTAAAAAATAAATAATTGTAAGTCAAGAACCCAATATTTTACAGGAAAAGTCTTTCAAGATATCTAATTATTTATACAATAAAAAAACCGTTGTTTTCTTATGAAAATCGGGAACTGATTTTTTCCAGGCGGCTATCGTCCTGGTTTTAATAAATGCGGTTTCTAATGTAATATCGGTAGCAATACATAATAAGGTTTCACTTCGGCAGCTTTGCAAGAGTGATTCAATCAGTTGATTGTTACGATAGGGTGTTTCTATAAAAATTTGTGTTTCATTTTTTTGGTAGACATTTTTTTCAATCTCCTTTATTTTATTCACTCTCAAATTCTTATCAACCGGCAAATAACCCAGAAAAGCAAATTGCTGACCATTAAAACCTGATGCCATTAATGCCAGTAAAATAGATGAAGGACCAACCAGGGGAATAACTTCTATATTCTTTTGTTGTGCTATCCTGACAATATCAGCACCTGGATCGGCAATACAAGGAACTCCGGCTTCTGATAATAATCCAATATTTTCACCTTTCTGAATGGCATCTAAATATTTATCTATTTCTTCAGGTTTTGAATGTTCATTCAACACAAAAAAACTTAGTTCATCAATAGGTTTTATTAAACCGGCTTTTTTCAAAAATCTACGTGCAGTACGAATCTCTTCTACAATATATATATCAATCTTATTGATTATCTGCATGTTATACGCAGGTATTACCATATCAACCGGAGATTCTCCTATTGTAGAAGGGATAAGGTATAATTTTCCTTTTTGCATAATAAATATTTTATTCTTTCATGCGTTTATATTTTATTAAATTCCTGATATATTTAATATTATATTATTCAGGTTTATTAATTCTATTCAAATTTCACCAATGTCTACCTGCCGGTAGGCAGGGAATGTCCATAATATATTCATCTCCGTTGGTCCCGATGTTTCGGGATGGACATTTCATTAGATTATATCTTCACTTTATAAACTTTATAAACTTTATGAACTTTATGAACTTTATGAACTTTATAAACTTTCTACTCACTTTATCCAGGGTAAATTATTCAAATCGACGTTTCCACCGGAAATAATAATACCAAGCTTTTTCCCGTTTACATCAAGTTTATTTTCTAATAAGGCTGCAACAGTGACGGCTGATGATGTTTCAATAATTAGTTTCGTAGTTTCCCACACCAATCGCATTGCTTCAATAATTGCATTTTCGCTTACCGTAACCACCTGATTAACATATTTTTGAATAATTGGAAATGTTTTATCCCCTAATGAGGTCCTCAAGCCATCAGCAATGGTATCAGGATGAACAGATGGTACAAAATGCCCGGAATAAAATGACTGAAAAGCATCATTGGCTTTTTCGGGTTCTGCGGCAATCACCTTTGTTTCAGGAGAAAAATAATGTGTAGCCAACAAAGATCCGCTAAGTAAGCCTCCTCCCCCAACAGGAACCAATATTATATCGAGTTTTGGTGATTGTTCAATAAATTCTTTAGCAGCAGTAGCCTGACCTGCAATGATACGGTAATTATTATAAGGATGTATTTCAATAGCTTGTGTTTTTTTTAGGATTTCAGCCAAAGTTGATTCGCGAGCTTCCAGGTTTGGTTTACAAAAAGTGATGATGCCACCATATTCCATCACTGCATTAATTTTGACTTTCGATGAATCCTCCGGCATAACGATATAGGCTTTAATTCCTCTTAATGAAGCAGCCCTTGCCAATGCCTGAGCATGATTACCAGAGGAGTGTGTAGCAACTCCATAGGATAACTCCTTTTCATCAAGAGAAAACACAGCATTTACAGCACCTCTTGTTTTGAAAGCACCTGCCTTTTGTAAATTTTCACATTTAAAAAAAACTTCAGTATTGAAAAGTTTATTAATTCGCTGTGAAGTAATTACGGGAGTTCGATGTATATAAGGATGTATTCTTTCAGCAGCCCGGTTAATTATCTCTGAATCTGGAACCATAGTTTGATTATTAAATTTAAAGTATTTTATTTATTGTATGATGCTGCAATTTTCTGACAAGCTTTCTCCAACAGTTGGTAAACCAATTCAAATCCTTCTTTTCCACCATAGTATGGATCAGGAACTTCTATATTTGAGGGATTATCCAATACATTCATAATATAATCAACTTTGTTCATATCCTCATTGTTCCTGAAAAATTTTTTCAGATGAAGATAATTATTATCATCCATAAAGAATATTTTATCAAATTCATCAAAATCGGATGTTTTAAAAAGTCTTGCTGTTTTCCCGCTTAAATTGATATCATGGTTTTGAAGTGTGCGTAATGTTCTTTCATCAGGTTTGTCTCCAATATGAAATGCCTCAAATCCGGCAGATTCTACCTTCACATCATTTAATGCAAGTTTGAATTTATGTTTTAAAATACCTTCTGCCATTGGCGAACGGCAAATATTTCCATGACAAAGAATCAATATACTCATAATTACATCTGTTTTTTTATTAAAATAACAAATGTAAGCCATGAGGGCTTACATTTGTTATTTTTATTGATATTGTAATAGAAAAGGATGATTTATATTTTTATCTTCTTTTCAAGTTCATCTACATTACTTTTATATTTTTTATCTGTTTCTATCAGGTTGTTAACGGTTCTGCAGGCATGTAAAACAGTTGCATGATCTTTATTTCCGCATTGCAAGCCGATGGATGCCAAAGAAGATTTTGTCAGCTTTTTAGAAAAATACATTGCGAGTTGACGTGCCTGAACAACTTCTCTTTTTCGGGTTTTGGAACTAATTCTGTCAACAGGAATTCCAAAATAATCGCAAACAATTTTTTGAATAAAATCTATTGAAATATCTCTTGAGGTATTTTTTACAAATTTATCTATCATTTGTTTGGCTAAATCCAGGGTAATGATTTTTTTATTCAAAGATGACTGTGCCAGTAATGAAATAAGAACGCCTTCCAGCTCCCTGATATTGGTATTGATGCTATAAGCAAGATATTCAACAACTTCATCAGGCATATCGATGCCATCGTTGTACAATCTCTTTTGTAAAATTGCAATTCGTGTTTCTATATTAGGTATTTGCAAATCAGCGGATAATCCCCATTTAAATCTGGAAATTAAGCGAGGTTCCATACCTGTCATTTCTACAGGAGCTTTATCGGAAGTAATGACAATTTGCTTTCCTTTTTGATGTAAATAATTGAATATATGAAAGAAAATATCCTGTGTTTTTTCTTTGCCTGCCAAAAATTGGATGTCATCAATAATGAGCACATCTATCAACTGATAAAAATGTATAAAATCATTTTGATTATTATTCCGCACAGAATCAATGTATTGAGATGCAAATTGTTCAGCACCAACATACAATACAGTCTTGTCAGGGAAAAGATTTTTAACCTGAATTCCAATAGCATGCGATAAATGGGTTTTTCCCAAACCAACACTGCTGTATAACAATAATGGATTAAAAGCAGTTTTGCCGGGATTTTCGGCTACTGCGAAACCTGCTGAACGAGCCAGGCGATTACAATCTCCTTCAATAAAATTATCAAATGAATAGTTGTCATTTAACTGAGAGTGTATTTTTATTTTTTTTAAGCCGGGAATAATGAACGGATTAGGTATATCCTTCGATGAATTCTTATTTATATCAATAGGCATGGTTACAGCTGGATTTTGAACTGCATTTTTATTTGCAGTTGGAAGATTTATTGTAAAAGGTGCGTTACCAAAACTAGAATTATCCATTATAATGCTATATTCTAATCTACCTTCACTACCCAATTCCTTTTTAATGGTTTTCTTTATCAATCCAATATAGTGCTCTTCCAGCCATTCATAAAAAAACTGGCTGGGTACCTGGATTGTAAGTACTTTATTTTCAAGTTTTACAGGCTTAATTGGTTCAAACCAAGTTTTAAAGCTTTGACTATATCCAAGGTTATCCTTAATAATACTTAGGCAGTCAGCCCAAACTTCTTTGTAGTTTCTTTCTATTATTAGCATTAAAACCTAATTTTGTGTTAGTTAATTTTTAAAGTTTTTTAAAAT
>CAIUKU010000147.1 GCA_903899825.1 uncultured Bacteroidales bacterium
AATTTAAAATTGGAAATGTTTCCTTTACTAAAAATGACATAACTATCAGTTTAAGTGGTGTATTAAAAGAAATAAACAAATCAATTCCTTGGGAAAAGGTAAGAACAAAAGACTATCAGACTTATTTTGCAATTTATTCAATAGATGATCCAGCAAGTATTTATAGAGGTTATAGCTATTTTGACGATTGGAATACCGGATTACTATATAGAGTAGTAAGATCAATATTAGATGTAAAAAAAATTGAATTAATAGAATAAGTTAATTCTCTTGAAATGGATTCCCCTATACAATAATTAGCCGACAATTATCGCAATCAAGTTTCACAAAACAAAACCAAAGCTTTGATGCCCTTTAAAAAGAAAAACGCAATGATAAAAACTATTATTAAAATCATAGGAATTACAATAGGACTAAGTATTTCAATGATGATTTTTTATATGACGATTGCCGTCGTCTTTTCCTTTATTCCTGTAAATAAAAAAACAAGCATGGATTCCGATTTGGTTATATATATAAAAACCAATGGAGTACATTCGGATATCGTTTTGCCGCTTAAATATGATACCATTGACTGGAGTAAAAAAGTAAGTATTTCCAATACTGCAGGAAAAGATACAAATATGGAATATGTAGCATTTGGCTGGGGAGATAAAGGTTTTTACCTGAATACACCCAATTGGTCGGATTTAAAAACCAGTACCGCTTTTAATGCTGCTTTTGGTTTAGGAGGATCGGCCATGCATGTTAGTTTTTATAAAAAAGATGACATTGCACCGGGATCAATTAAGATTTCTATCAGTAAAATTCAGTATTTCAAATTAGTTGAATACATTCATCATAGTTTTACAAAAGATAAAAATGGTAATTATATATTGATTCCAACCAATATGGTGTATGGATTAAATGATGCATTTTATGAAGCAGTTGGTAGTTATTCTATGATTAATACCTGTAATTCATGGACAAATTCAGGGCTGAAGTCTTGTGAACAAAGAGCCTGTTTTTGGACAGCATTTGATAAAGGAATTTTCTATCAGTATAAAAAATAAAAAAGCTTCATATTTTCGGTTTGTACATAAAGCAGACATAATTATTGAGATAGATCAACGTTATTCAATACAATTGTTACTGTTTGACATTACAGTACATACCTGATAAAATAGAATAAAACCACAAACCTGTTTAAAAATCATTATATTTTAATAAATCGAAATATTGAACCAAAAAAAAACCTAGCTTATGAAAACAACCAACATCATTTCAGTTTTATTCGTTACCATCATATTGTTTGCATGCGGGCAATCCAGAGAAGGGAGAATGGAAAGCAATGCAGTAACTGACAGTATTTCCAATACTTTTATTTCTTCATCAGCAGCTGTTGAAAATGGCAAAGACTCTAACCGAAAATTTATCAGAACGGCTGAGCTGAAATTTAAAGTCAAGAGTGTTATTCAATCAACCTATGACATAGAGAACATCACGAACAGACAGGGTGGTTTTGTTACTTATACCATGCTGAGCAGTACGGTCGATAATGTAACAAACACAGCCATCAGTGCTGACTCTTCGCTGGAGACCACCTCCTATTCCGTAACCAATACCATCACATTAAGGGTTCCCAATACCCAACTGGATACTACTTTAAAAGAAATATCCCGCAACATCATATACCTTGACTATCGGATTATAAAGGCCGAGGACGTTGCATTACAACTATTATCCAACAAACTGACACAAAAACGTTCCCAAAAAAATGAAGAACGCCTGACCAAAGCCATTGACAACAGAGGAAAAAAACTGAATGAAACTACGGCAGCAGAAGAATTACTTTTGAATAAACAGGAACAAGCTGACAACGCCAAAATATCGAATCTTTCAATGACAGACCAGATCAATTTCAGTACCATCAGTTTATCTATCTATCAGCGGGCAAGCATACAAAGAGAAGTTATTTCCAACGATAAAAATATTGAGGCATACGAGCCGGGTTTTGGAAGCAAAATACTTGAATCCTTAAAATTCGGATGGAATATCTTAGCCTCTTTCCTGATTTTCCTATGTAAATTGTGGGGATTATTTTTGTTTGCCATACTGTTGTATTTCATATATAAAAAATTTGGACGTAAACATAAATAATGTGTATGTAAAACCAGTCATAAACTTACAATTATACAATGTTGTAAAAAGAAAGAGGTTTTGTTTACTTTATTAATGACATTCAACTTCTGAAGTAAG
>CAIUKU010000148.1 GCA_903899825.1 uncultured Bacteroidales bacterium
TAGACACTAAAAGCAGATTTGTCAATAGGAAGCGTCGAATTGATTTTTTCATTGATTTTTTCATTGATTTTTCTGATATTAATAATAGATATATTTGTTTGCTAATAATAAGACACGCCGGGTACAAAGAAGTATGATATACAAAATTAAAAAAACGCATAAATGCGCACAGATAATTACCATATAAAAAACAAAGCCATAATTATCAATAGATTGACATTAAGGCTTTACTTGAAAAATATTTACTGCGATTTAGTTTTTTGCCGCCACCTCGTAATTTCCGATTTTCGTTTCCTGGAATTTTACTTTCGATATTTTTTCCAAATCCCACAAAATCTCCTGGAGATTTACCTTTCTACTCGAAAAATTAAATCGAACTCCTAAGGCAATTGTGTCCGGCACTTTAAATTTGACATTATATTGTCTCTCAAGCGTTAATAATAATTCAGTTAAGGTAGCATTTTCAAACTGCAGATAGTTTTCTTTCCACGAAGTTATTGTGTTAATTTCGGCTGTTGACGAACTGAATGTTGCTAATTCTTTATCATAAACCACCACATTTCCGGGCTTTAAAGTCAATTCTTTACCTATCAAGTCTTTCATTGCAATTTTTCCCTCATCAAGTGCAACAGTTATATTATTTTCATTGGTATAAGAACGCACGTCGAACTTTGTACCCAAGACCTTTACGTCCAATTTATTCAGGTGTACGGTAAAAGGGCGCATTGCTTCTTTATTTACTTCAAAAAAAGCTTCACCTGTAAGCTCAACCTCTCTTTTAAACAGCTGAAAAACTTTAGGGTATTTTAATTTAGAGTCGGAATTAATATAAACTTTCGTTCCATCCTGCAGTATTATTTGTAATCTTTCGCCTTTTGGAACATATATTTCTTCCATATTTGTATCTGCCAGCAAGCCATTCTGATAACCTATAAATGGCACTAAGCTAACAATAAAAATAAAGGGTATGGCAACCGCTGCTACTTTCATGAATCTGCGGAATTGTCTGAATTTTCTCACTTTCCGTTTCAATTCATCACGCATTCGTTCGCTGGGAATCAGGTGGTCAATCCATTCAGCAGCCTGCTTATCAGTAATATCTGCCGATTCTTTCAGAATTCTTTCAGACAAATATTCATTTCCTTTGGTTGTTACAAACCAACGAAATACTTCCCTTGCCTCAGCAGGTGTAGCGGTGTCGTCAATTACCTTGTCAATTATTTCATTATCCGGCTTCTTCATCTAATTTCTGGTTTAATTTATTGGTTCAGAACTAATAATACAATAATATATTTCAACTTTACTAATACTGTTCGAAGTATCTTAATAGCTTGTGTATAATGAGTTTTAACAGTAGGAATGGAAATATTCATCATATCAGCTATCTCCTGATTCGAATATTTTTCAGTAAGTTTTAATTTGCATATACGTTTCTTCTGTTCAGGTAAGGATTCAATAGCTTCATGGAATTTTACCAAAAAATCTTTATTCTCAATTTGTTCTATTAAATCATCTTCAAAAACATGTTCGTGTTGCGAAACTTCGTAGATTTTCTCTAATTGAAACGATTTGCTCCTGATCTGATTTAAAATGTGATTTCGCAGTGAAGTAAAAATATAGCTCTTAAAACTTATTTCAATATCAAGCGACATACGTTTCTCCCAAATTCGCATCATCACTTCCTGTACAGCATCTTCAGCCAAATA
>CAIUKU010000149.1 GCA_903899825.1 uncultured Bacteroidales bacterium
GTATAATTATTTATATCAATTATAGTAAACATAGGATTTATACTTCTTGTATTTTTATTTTATTAAATTATATACTAACCTAAAGACTTAAAAAGTCATTCTAAACTATCAATTCCTAAAATTGTGCCTAACGTCAGTTCGTCTAATAACCTCCGTTTTTATTAAATTCTCATCAAAAATAATGCTTTTTAGCAAACCCTGATGAATAAAATGTTATAAAGATAAACCTAAAATTTAACCTTAACCTTACATCTTTTCCATTGATAAACCCATAGAAGGTATCTGAAAGATTTCTAATGTGTATTTATAACAACTGGTACTTCATGCTCTGCACTTCTTGTCACATGAAGTCTTATTTATTATGGGCAGTGTTTCTATTTTCTGTCATAAGTTAAGTTTACAACTCCTGTTTCAAATCTTTCAACATTTGTCAAAGTCCAGGTTCTTTCTTTTGCAATGTCTGGAAACAGAGGAATACCTTCTCCAATAGTGGTTGGAATTAGCGTCAAAATCATTCTATCCAATAGGTCGTTGTCAAGGAATGATGCAATAAGTTGTCCACCGCCAATGAGCCAAATATCTTTTTCACTTTTATTCTTCAAGTCATTTACAAAGTCTGTTAAGTTGGTCTCAACGTTAAATGTGTCAGGTGTGGTTAATTTAAAGTCTTTGTCAGTTGTCACTATGTAAGAATTCATACCCACATATGGCCAATCCACTCCAAAGCCAATTATTTCATTGTAAGTGTTCTTACCTATTACAGTTGTCCCTACAGTGCTTAAAAATTGTCCGTAACCGTGGTCAATTTGATTAGGGTTTGGTAAGGCGTACAACCAATCTAAACTGCCGTCTTTTCGTGCAATTTTACCGTCAAGTGTAGTCGCTATGTAAAGTGTCGTCTTGCTCATTTTTTATATTTTATAAGTTTCAATCCTTTTGAAACGGTCTGTCTTTTTAATATTGCCAATAACTCGAATATATATATGTATAAACTTGTGTATTTTAAATTTTTTCTTAAGTAAAAGATAGCCTTTTCTGCATTATAAATGCTTGTGTTCAGTATGTAATAACACCTGAAATGCAGCAGTTTTAATCTCTGCCTGTGTGAGCAATGTCATGGCTGCCTATAAAACCAGGTTCAGATGGCTATTGCCTTTTTAAGTATTCTCTTAATTAATTCTGAAGTAAATATATGTAATTTATTGACATCAATCCTCTTTTTCTCAAATTCTTTATAAAAAAACCGGAGTTCGTTTGCTCCGGCTTTTATAAAATTTTAAATTTCTTTTTCTTCAATACATAAGCCCCTTATTCCTTAGTAGCCTTTTTGTTATTTTCAAATTTTGATTGGACGAATAGCGAAAGTATTGCTGTTTTTTTGCATAATCGCACTCAGTTATCATTATCTATTATATCCCAAAAAAAAGGTTGCTCTTTCGAACAACCTTTATTACTCATTTTTTATATTATTCAATCACAGTTACTGTGCCGATTTTTTCGTACGGATCTTCATATCCATTGTCGATATTGATGTAATAAATGTATACTCCTGACGGTACATATTCTCCGTTAAAACGGCCATCCCATCCCTGATTGATGTTTGTAGTTTCAAACAACATTTGCCCCCAGCGGTTGTAAATTTTTAACTGATAGGTTTTTGAAATAACAATATCACCTATAGGTTTAAATACGGTATTGAAACCAGCGGGAGAAAATGAATTGGGTACATAAATTACATTACAGTTTCTTACATTCATTACAGTAGATGCCACATCAGAACAGGTAATATTATTGTGGTTTTCACTTACTGTAACTGTATAAACTGTTTTTAATAATGGTCTTACATAAATTGCGGCTGTATTTTCGCCAGAGCTCCAATTATATATAGTTCCTCCGGAAGCAGTTATGGTTGTATAAGCACCTTTGCAGATGGTATCTGTTTCCTGTGTTATGAGCGGAACCGGTAATGGGAAAACATCAACACTGATACTTGAAGTATCGGTGCATCCATTTCCATCCGTTACACTCACATGATAGGTAGTTAAACTTGTAGGATTTACTGTTATAGCTGCTGTTGTTAAAGTACTATCCCACAAATAGCTTGTACCGCCGCTTGCTGTTAAAGTTGAGCTTTCACCCAAACAAATTGAAGTATTTCCTGAAAGTTGAATGACAGGTAAAGGATTAATTACTGCAGTTGCTGAAGAAGTATCTTTACATCCATGCAAATCTGTTACTTTCACCTGGTAAGTCGTAGTTGCCAGAGGTGCAATTGATGTAGTTGAGGTAGTATCTCCGTTACTCCACAGATAGTTTGTTCCACCTGTAGCTGAAATTGTAGCAGTATCACCAATACATGCACTACCATCGGTAGTAACGATAGTAGGCAAAGGGTAAAGTGTTACTGGCGTAGTTAATAATGAGGAACATCCCCTGGAATTTTTAATGGTTACAGAATAATTGCCGACATTAGCAGGAGTAACATTAGCTATAAAAGTGTTTTGAGTACTATCAACAAAGCCATTGGGTCCTGTCCAACGGTAGGATGTCAATCCTGGTGGTGTGCATGTTAATTTAAGTGTATCACCCGGACAAATAGGGCTGTTGTTACTTATGGATGATGTAAAACCAGGATCGATGACAATTTTCTTGGTTAACGTACTGGGGCAGGGTGTATTCCCCTGAGTGGTAACAACGCAACTATAGGTTGTTGTTGTTGTTGGATTTACTATAATGGTAGGTGTAGTCTGAGCCGGTGTTGTGTTCCATAAATAGCTGAGTGCTCCGGGTGGGGCAGAGAGGGTGTCATTAAACCCTGCACATATAGTATCATTAGAAGTCTGAATATCAAATGGCTGGCACGTACAATCTAAATAAGCATATCCCCAATGGGCTCCCGGTGAACAGTCAGAAATAGTAAACTTTATGGTAACAGTTTGATTGATATAAGCTGAGAGGTTCACACTAATAGTGGTCCAGGGTTTATAATAGGTACTTGATGATCCAACCTGGGTAAATACGGCGCTTGGGAGTGCTACTGAATAAATGGCACAGTTAATAGGTGCCCCGTATTGATCAAACAAATCAATCTGGAAAAAAGGCTGTTGATTATACGGATGGCCTCCTGTTTGCAGTACTACTGCATAATGATAAATAAAATTTGTATTGGTTCCTACAGTAAAACTTTGTTCTACTGAAGCTCCGTCATAGGTTTCATAGGTTCCGATATTTCCGATTTTAAGTGATTTTGTACCACTATAAACCTGAGGGAATCCGCCATTGGGGTCATTTCCGGAAGCTAAATTAGCTATTGAAAAATTTGAGTTAGCAGTATTGTTAAAACTTATAGGATAATAAACAGGTGTCCCTGCTCCTGCTCCTCCGTCATATTGCTGTCCCAGGGTTGCAAACCATCCGGAATAATCATTTTCAAAACCCAGGTTGAAACAAGGGGGTTGAGGTGGTGAATAAACAACAGCCAACTGGAAGGTTCCAAAATTATTGGCTCCCTTTCCCCAAAACCGAATATATACCGTAACATAAATAGGCAAGCCTAATTTATCTATCTGAGGCATTTTATTGCCTGGAGGTGCTTTATCGTCGTTGCATGCAAGCAGTGTTAATCCGGAACAGCCACCTGAATAAATCGCCATTCCACCATCTGTCATTGTACCGGCCAATGCATCAAAAATAAGATGACCACTTAAAGGAACAATTACAGCAAACCAAACATCTCCATCAATATAATTTGCACATCCTGGAGCAGGTATGGCTGGCACTCCAACAGAGGGAGTTGCTGCAGAATTGGAATAAGTTGTATATATACCCGTTGTAGTAGGTGTTATAAAAATGGCTCCGGAACAGTCATCATTAGATGGTGGTGGCGGAGGTACAGGTGCATTTATAGTTTTCCCAAAACCAGCAACTGGAGATAAAATACTTATTAATAAAAAAATAAGCGGGAAAAATACTTTTTTCTGAAAAGACGATAAATTTTTCATGAATAAACTTTTTTACAAAATTAATAAAAGATTCTAAACCATTGACAAAAATTTTTGCCAAATGGTTGCCTGAAATAAAATATTTATTTGACAGACCCGTAATTTAGAGTATTTTAACAATAAATTGATAGTTTTCCTTTCAAAAGCTGTACCTTTGCAAACTGGTTAACCTTAATTCAATGAAAAAATCAAGCATCCTTTTTTTTCTGATCCTTTCCTTCTCTTCATTTTTTTCCTGCAGCAAAGATGAAAATGCAACGATTCCTTATGTTTATGTAAATTTCTATATTCAACCCAATTCAACATTGTATCAAAAACTAACAACGATAGGCGGCTGGGAATACATAACCGGTGGCTACAATGGCATCGTGGTTTACAGAGCAAGCCAGGATGAATTTGTAGCTTTCGACAGGGCTTGTCCCTATGATTATAAAAACGGATGCCGGATAGTGGTAGAGTCTTCATTTACAACCTGCATTGACTCTTGCTGCAGTTCAAGGTTTTTATTGAATGACGGCTCCCCGTTCAATGGTCCTGCAACAGTTTCACTTAAAAAGTACAAAACTTATTATGACGGAAATAATCTGCATGTCAGTAATTAGTGATTGGTAATAATATAAGACATCTATATAAGTAAAAAAGCCAGTGAATCACTGGCTTTTACTTTATAAACTTTATGAACTTTATAAACTTTATAAACTTTCAACTCTTTTAATAACGGTAATGATCAGCTTTGTATGGACCATCTGCTGAAATACCAAGGTATTCAGCCTGTTCTTTGGTTAAACGGGTTAATTTAACACCGATTTGTTCCAGGTGTAAACGGGCTACTTCTTCGTCCAGTGCTTTGGATAAACGATAAACACCTACTTCAAATTTATTTTTCCATAAATCCAGCTGAGCCAGGGTTTGATTGGTGAATGAATTACTCATTACAAAAGAAGGATGTCCGGTTGCACAACCTAAATTTACCAGTCTGCCTTCGGCAAGCATAAAGATGGCATGTCCGTCAGGATATACATATTTATCAACCTGTGGTTTGATGTTTATTTTCTGAATACCTTTCCATGCTTCTAATTTATCTACCTGTATTTCGTTGTCGAAATGGCCGATATTGCAAACAATCGCCTGATCTTTCATACGTGACATGTGTTCTGCAGTTACCACATCTTTGTTTCCGGTTGTGGTAACAAAAATATTGCCTTCTGTAACAGCATCATCCATGGTATTTACTTCAAATCCTTCCATTGCAGCCTGTAAAGCACAAATTGGATCAATTTCGGTTACAATTACCCTGGCTCCATAGCTTCTCATTGAATGGGCACATCCTTTACCAACGTCGCCATATCCCAGCACAACTACAACTTTACCTGCAATCATTACATCTGTGGCACGTTTGATACCATCTGCCAATGATTCGCGGCAACCGTAAAGGTTATCGAATTTTGATTTGGTAACAGAATCGTTTACATTAATCGCAGGTATTAATAATTCTCCTTTTTCCAGCATCTGGTACAAACGGTGAACACCTGTTGTAGTTTCTTCGGATACACCTTTTAATTCGGCAACTACACGATGCCATTTTTTTGCATCTTCTTTCAGTAATGTCCTGATGGTATCTAAAACGATGGCTTCTTCTTTGTTAGAAGGTGTATAATCTATGGTTGATGGATCTTTTTCTGCTGCAAATCCTTTGTGGATTAATAAAGTAGCATCTCCCCCATCGTCTACGATTAAGTGAGGACCTTTGCCTTCAGGAAAAGAAAGGGCCTGGTTGGTACACCACCAGTAGTCTTCCAGTGTTTCGCCTTTCCAGGCAAAAACAGGAATGCCGGCAGCAGCTATACCAGCAGCAGCATGATCCTGGGTAGAAAATATATTGCAGCTTGCCCAACGGACATCTGCTCCTAATTCAACCAAAGTTTCAATTAAAACAGCAGTTTGTATGGTCATGTGTAAAGAACCTGTGATTCTGGCTCCTTTTAAAGGTTTTTCTTTACCATATTTTTTGCGAAGCGACATCAGGCCCGGCATTTCTTTTTCGGCTATTTCTATTTCTTTGCGACCCCAATCAGCTAAGTTAATATCTGCAACCTTGTATTTTAAGTTGTAATCTGTCATTGTATTGTGTTTTTATAATTTTTTTGCAAAATTAATTAATAATTAGATAACTGCAAAAGTTAATTTTGACTTTAAATTCAAACAAAATGATTACTACTTTCGGTAAAGCTATTTTAAGATGGTATTTGTATATGTTTCTCAGTGCAGTAATAAAAACACTCAGCGCAGTTGCTAGGTAATGAATAAAATTTAACATCGAATTTTTATGAATGGGTTATTATTTATTTTCAAACTTTTTGCTTGATCAAAAAGTTTCAAAAAATCAAGACTACATAGAATTTCCTTCAAAACTACGCATTTAAAATCCCTGCGCAATACAAGTTATAGCGAAAAAGGCATTTTGACAATGATTTTACTGATAAACTTCGCTATACAGTATTGCTTGCCAGTCCTACCGTTATTTTAAATACTTGTTTTGTAGCGTAAATTCTATAAGGTCGGTCCTTCTTCGTTACATGCCTATGAATAATATTAAACTTGTAAAAAGATATTTTCTTTTTTTGGAAAACTTATAATTTATCTCATTTAAGCTTAGAAATATGGAAGTTATTTTGATAATTTCACTAAGCTATTTTAAAAGGGTATTTGCCTATGTTTCTCAGTGTAGTAATAAAAACACTCAGCGCAGTTGCTAAGTTTCTCGGAGCAGGCGCAAGAATACTAAACGCAGACCCTAACTTTCTTGTTGCAGGTGCATGAACACTAAATGCAGGAGCTAGGTTTCCCGGAGTAGTTGCAAGAATACTCAGTGCAGACGCTAACTTTCTCATTGCAGTAACAAAAACACTAAACGCAGGCACTAGGTTTCCCTGAGCAGATGCAAGAATACTATATGCAGTTGCAAACTTTCTTAGTGATATAGCTTAGTTTCTTTTTGGAGGCTAAAGAATACTAAAAGAGGAAAGGGTCAATGCTGACCCTTTCTCTTGTTTATTAGTTTCTGATATTTTTAAATTCGATACTGCTGATTTGTTTGTACTGTGGGCTTGTGGCTTCAAAAACAGATTTTACATATTTTTTCACACTTAATGCAATGTCGACCAGGCCTGTAGTGGGTTGATAAAGAAGGGTGTTTCTTGCTATTAATGCATTACTGTAAGCGGTTGTAAGGTTGATTACTGCTGTATTTAAACTTTCGAGACTTGCAAGCGTGGTATTAAGTGCTGCTACTTTTAAATCGGATTCGTTGGGAATGTAGAGGGGTTCGTTGGATACAGTTACTATTAGTTTTGAGAAGTTATCAATTAAACTGTCAAAACTTTGTTGAGAAACGGATATTGTTTTATCTTCCGGCGTTGAATTTTCGGTTGGAGGGATTACGGATTCTGTATCTTTTTTGCTATTGCCGCGTTTCCCCTGAATTTTATGGTTGATGGTTTTTGCATCGTCCACTGTTTGTTGAGTTGTATTGGTGGATGCTAATGCATTTACTATGCGGGTGCATAATTTCTTGAGGGGAGCAAATGCTATTTCACGAGCATTGCAGGCATTGTCGAAAGCGGTTTTGCTTGTTTTGACGGTTAGCAAAATGTTTTTTGCGTCCTGATGCAATGATTGCAGTTGTGGAATATCCAGGTGGTTGTTTGATGGTTTGTAGGCGGTTCCATAAGCCGTGCAAAAGGAGATTAAATCTTCAAAATTTGCAACATTTTTTGCATGTCCTGTTCCGGAGATTGATGCCATAATGATTGTTTTTAATGATGAATAATTTAATGATTTTAATAAATATATTAACTTATTTTGGTGATTGTTTATTGTATTTATTTATTTTTATTCTTTTATAAACTTATCGCTTATTACTTTCCCTTTATCGTTTATTAGTTGATAGTAGTACATACCTTGCTGAAAACTTTGGATATTGAGGGTAGTATTGGAGCTAGTGAGTTGCTTTTGTAATACAGTTTGCCCGATAGCATTGAAGATTATTAATTTAAAATCTTTGTACATGCCGGTAGTAAAGGTGACAGTGGTATTGGCAGGGTTTGGATAAACATTAATTTTTTCCTGTTCTCTTTCATTTATACCATTGCTTAGGCTGTTTAACCGAAAAATTGGATCTACCCTTTTACCATTGTAATAAGTAAAATGCCCCATTACATAGTATTTACCATCAGGAGTTTGTTGTATGCTGTGTACTCTTGAATAAGGATAACTTGCATAATGGTAGGTACTGTCAGCAATGGCTTCTCCATTAAAATAAGTTGTATCAATAAAACCATTGGCATCGGTTTTTACTATTTTATTTCTGTGATATCCCTGATAAAATTTAAATGAACCACCGACCAGGTAACCACCGTCAGTTGTTGGACATGCTGTTGATACACCCGGGAGATATGGGTTAAGTAAATCATTTACTGAATTAAAATTATTAAAGCTACTGTCTATAGAACCATTAATATTTAACCTGATTAAATTTAATATTCTTGCATTATTTCCTATCATGAAATAGCCACCAACCAGTATTTTGCCATCCGCTTGTATATGAATAGGCCAGGGTGAACCCCAGGTAAAATTGGTTTTAAAAGTAGTATCCAGATTACCGCTGGTGTCGATTCTGCACATTCTTGACACTGGTATATTATCGTAAAATAACAGACTATCGCCTGCCAATAGTAATTTATCTGAAGAATATTTAAATATTCCACTTATATTGTTCCAGGCATTGTGGTTGAAAAGCGTGTCTGTTTTGCCATTGGGTAATATACGCATAAAGGCACGATAAATATTTGCGGTTTCATTTTTGCATTTACATTTTTTACCACCTACAAACATGCTTTGATCGTTAAATATATAGGGCATTCTACTTAAAGTTCCACAATTTTTATCTCTAAAATTAAAGTTATTAGACCAAGCTGTATCGGGTACCTCTCCAAATTGATTTAGTCTCAAATAGCTACTGCCATTGTTACCATTACATAAAAAACCATTTTGCATTTTTGTCAAATAAACAACACCACTCCCCTGGGCATTAAAATTCCAGGAATAATCCTTATTACCATAACTATCCATTCTGATAATTTCACCATAAGGAGGAGGTACCGATAAATTATCAAAATCGCCATATATAATTATATTGTCGTTTTCATCGAAGTATACACCAGCTACTTTACCGCCAACAACAAAATTAAAATCAAAATAAGGTTGAAAAGTAGTATCAATGGATAAAGGTTGGGCATGTATCCTTAAAATACTAAAAAGAACTGCAAAAATTAAAAATGCTTTTTTCATAATTTTTTTACAAATATACTATTAAAAAGAGGTATGATAGTTTATCATACCTCTTTTTTAAATATAAAATTAGTTATTAATTATAATTTTACCACTTCCTAAGCTGTGGTTTTCTGAATTAACGCTGTAGGTATACACACCATTTTTAATACTACGTGTATCCCATACCCATTGACCTTGTTTTGCAGAAATTGTTTTCTGTGTAATTATTTTACCTTTGATATCATAAATAGAAATTATGGCTTCTGTTTTTAATAAAGGTAAGTTCCAGATAAAGGATGCATACACACTGGCAGGATTGGGTATAACCACAATTTTGTTATACGCTTCGTTTAATATTTGAGAAGCACTTATTTTAGGTTTACTATATTCCAAATGCTTGTATCCACCTTCATTATAATTATCGAAACATATCTGGTAGCCAAAACATAAAATATTCTGAGCCAAAACAGATGCTCTGCCTAATTGATTCTCCGCAATTATTTGCAACTGATCTATTTCTAAACTATCTAATTGCATAATGTTTTTTCCATTATCCATTATACTTTTTCTGAAATCAATATAATCAATATAATTTTGATGTTCAGCATTTTGTTCATCAGATAATCTGAATAAGTTAGGGATTTGATTCAAATAAGATTCAGCAGTATTAAAATCACCGGCAGCAGAATAACTTTCAACTAAAGCATAGTAATCAGACATTCCACCGCGTCTTGCCATCCATGATCGTGCTTCGTTAATTTGTTGAATTGAATCAGCCATTGCATTGTTAATAAATAAATCTGCAATAAAAGACATTTTATGACTAATATTGGCAAGACTACCTTCCAATAAAGTTCGGGCAGATTCAACTTCCCAGTTGGCAACAATTAAATCGAGCATATACTCTGGTAATGGATTGGGAATTTCGTCACGTAAAAATCTGATAAAATCCTCGTTACGTGTACCATCAGGGTTTGCAAGACAAATTTCAAGTATCATAGCCTGAGGTAAAATGTTACTAAAGGCTGCTTCTCTTAATACTTCTTCCGATAAAAAAGGAGAATTCGACAACAATTCTGCTCTTAAATCCCAGGCTTCAGAAGGCCAGCTCATTTGTATCTCTTCCAATAAAGTTGTTGTATTGCCACCGTCTATCAATTGGTTGTAATTATACAAAACATTTACAAAAGCCAATTCTTTCATATCATAATCAGACGATAATTGAGTTTTTGAAGCTGCTGATAAAGGGAAACCAATACCATTGTTAAAGTTAGACAAACAGGTATTTGCATTATTAACCAATACAGGTGTAACAAAAATTGGAGTAAAATCTAAAGGTTGTGATTCTCCTGCTGCATAATAATAAAATATTGGGTAATTGGTATTATTAAATATATCATTTCCTTTTTGTGAAAATTTATTACCCGCTGATGTAGATGTATATGGATCACCCTGAAATAATCGAATTCCTGCATCTGGATTATTTGGGTCATTTATTATGGAAATATCATTACTGTTGTTTAAATGTGTATTACATAAATATTGTAGTCCTTGATAAATATCAGTAATATGCCTGTTTAACCCGAATGATTTCTCACCTATAGTCAGATTATATGTTGTATTATTATAAATTTGGTTATTAGCACCACCAGTATTTAATGCATTAATACCTATTGTGTTTTGATTAGGATTAGTAATTGGAACTAAATTATTTTCTTCAATACGGTAATGTAATGTTTGATCTATTTTAATACCCACAAAATCATAAGAGAAATTACTAATGTTATTATTTCCAATTGTAAACGCTGAACGATTTACCCATGAATTATCAATACCTTTATATTCTACACCATAGATGTTTTCATCAAAAACTGCATCTTCCACTTTAACTACATTAGCGTTAGCGGAACTTAAGGCATTAACAGCCGTATTAAAACCTTTAAATAAGGATTTTGTTAAAGCGTCAGGAGGGCAGGTTTGTCCATACTGTTGAATAACACTGCATTTCCCATTTATAGTATATCCAGCATCCAATGAATAGATAGCTTTGTTGTCTGTTTGATCATATTGTTTATTGCTTTGTTCATTCAAAAAAGTACATGCTGTAAAAAATACGCCATTTACGTCCCAAAGTGTAACATGTTGAGCAAATGGATTACTACTGCCACCACGATAATAATCATCTATCTTAAAAGTACAATCGTTAAAACTACTCTCGTTACGATAAACATTACCATTAGGAGCTTTGTTTTGATACGCCATAAATTCAACAGAACGACGGTTGTTTAAGAACGTTGCATTCACAGCATCTACAATACCTCCCATAGAGTTCCAATCACCAGGATGCCATAAAGTTATTGCATTTTCGGCATGTTCTATAGTTCCACCTATAATTTGAACTATACCTTGATTGGGATCAGAAAATGAAGATTCTTGCGGTTGATCGCTTGTACCCCAGATTTCAATTCCTCGCCAAAGCATATTATAATACTTTTCGTTTGTTAATTTACCTCCATCTATTATTAACTTTGCACCTGGTTCAACAATAATTTTAGAATTCGGAACAAATTGAATCTCACATTTAATAGTTAAGGTATTACCACTTTTAACTATAATATCCTGATAAAACTTCATACTAAAATCCCATATTTCATTTTTAGTAATTTCATAAGGGGTTGAAGAATATCCTGTAATATGATCTCTTACTCCATAATTTGCATTGTGAAAATTTTCAAAAACAGTGGATCTATGAATAATCCCCATTTGCAATGCAGATATATGAGTATTATCGGCTCCTCCCATAAGATTGTTGTTTGTATTACTTGAAGGAATTAAGCAAACTTTACACCCAGATGAAGAACACATAGTAGTAGAATCATATATATCCCATAAAAAGTCCGAGTCACTATTGTTGCAGTTTTGCTGCCAGTTAACATTATAAGTATGCCATAAATCAAATGAATGTCCAATCTCATGAGCCATAGCTGATGCAAACCAAAAATCATGAACAAACGAAGTATCCATATCTGGATTTCTGCGATAAAACGTTTCTATAGATCCATAATCTGAATATCCTCCAACCATTGGCCAAACAGAACCTGTTAAATGAATATTTAAAGCATTAGATCTTTCAGGGAAATTAGTCTTTATAAAAGCATCTAGTAATTGATTATGCCCATATGTAGCGTTCCCATAACCACCATAATAATATGCAGAATCGTTTGACGTATCTTGATAGAAATAAATTGAGTCTAATACGATTCTAATTTTTGAATCACTAATAAACTCTGTAGGATACGGGACAGGTATAATTTGTTGGTACAAAACCTGATATTTATAATTTATCCAAAATGCCATATCTTTTAACCTTGTAATGGTTTGAGGGGTATTTTTTAAATTTCCAGTACCATCACTTCGTTGCCATATATTTATATTTATA
>CAIUKU010000150.1 GCA_903899825.1 uncultured Bacteroidales bacterium
ATTCACTATCAATTGATCATAAAAATTTCTCTTCCCAATTTTTACTCTATAGGAATTATCACTATCGTGTGTATCAGGATGGATTGTTCTGTTTACAGTTTTAATATTCACGATTAAGAAATTAAAATTTTAGAAAGATTGTTTTTTATCTGTTCATTCAAATCTGCTTCTTCGGTAATTTGTTTTTCCAATTCGGTTTTTAAAGCAGTAAAGCGTTCTTCAAAATTAAAATCATCTTCATCATCTGCC
The DNA here is from genome assembly GCA_903899825.1 of uncultured Bacteroidales bacterium. Classification (GTDB taxonomy): domain Bacteria; phylum Bacteroidota; class Bacteroidia; order Bacteroidales; family JACABE01; genus JACABE01. The sequence continues at coordinate 250 of CAIUKU010000150.1, forward strand.
AAACCTACAAATCTGCCGGGTGTAACCACATAGTTCAATGCTTTTACGTCTTCAATACTTACACTTTTGCAAAATCCCTGAATATCTTCATAGCTTTCTGCATTTTTCCAGTTATGGTAAGTACTTGCAACTTTTGCAATATCTTCATCGGTAAACTCAAGGTTTTTGCGGTTCTTCAAAAAGCCAAGGTTGCGGGCATCTATAAATAGTATTTCCCTTTTCCGTTTTTGTTTGTTGCGGTTCAGAAACCAAAGACAAGCGGGTATCTGCGTATTCAGAAACAATTTAGATGGCAAGTTTACAATACAATCTATTAAATCAGCTTCTATCAATCCTTTTCTTATTTCACCTTCGTTGCTGGTTTTGGTAGTGAGTGAACCTTTTGCCAAAACAAAACCTGCCTGTCCGTTAGGCGCAGTATGATACAAAAATGTTGTATCCATGCATAATTGGCATTACCGGCAGGTGGTACCCCATATTGCCAGCGGGAATCTTTCTGCAGTAATTCACCGCTCCAGTCACTGTCATTAAACGGAGGATTGGCAATAATATAATCTGCTTTCAGGTCTTTGTGCAAATCATTCAGAAAACTGCCTTCATTGTTCCATTTCACATTGCTGCTGTCAATACCCCGTATGGCTAAATTCATTTTTGCCAAACGCCAGGTGGTTTGGTTGCTTTCCTGTCCGTAAATAGAAATATGATCTGCAGGATTTAACGATAACTTTTTACCATTGTTTTTTTTGTAGTAATCCTGATGATGTTTAATAAACTTTTCACTTTGTACAAACATTCCACCACTACCACAACAAGGGTCGAATACCCTTCCTTCATAAGGTTCTAACATTTCAACCAAAAGTTTTACCACACTGCCGGGTGTATAGAACTGTCCACCTTTTTTTCCTTCGGCTAATGCAAACTCACCCAAGAAATATTCAAACACCCTACCTAATAAATCTTTGCTTTGTGCTTCTTTGGTACCCAAAGTTGCAGTACTCACAAGATCAACCAGACTACCCAAACCAGTTTTGTCCAATTTTTCCTGAGCAAATACTTTGGGTAAAACTCCTTTCAAGGAAGGATTGTCTTTTTCAATGGCATCCATGGCATCATCAATATCTTTACCAATGGTAGGGAGTTTGGCTCTGCCACGTATCCAGGTCCATCTTGCAGAAGGTGGTACATAAAAAACTTTTTCGGCTGTATATTCATTCTTATCTTCAGGATCGGCACCTTCACTGATTTCTGAAGTCAGTTTCTGAAACAATTCTTCAAAGGCATCGGAAATGTATTTAAGGAATATCAATCCTAAAGCAACATGTTTGTATTCGGCAGCATCCATATTTTTACGGAGCTTATCAGCTGCTTTCCATAATTTTTTTTCTAAAGGTTCTTCTTGCTCTATTTTTAATGTTTTAGCCATTATTTTCTTTCAGTATTATGTTATTCTGTTAATTTCCTTTAACATGCTGTAAAATTAGGAAAACATATCCAAACTGCAAATATAAATGCTGTTATTTGTGAACAAAATTTATAAAATAAAAGGTCGGTAATAATAGGCTACCGGCATTAGGAAATAATATTTTTGAAAAAAAGGATTTGACCGGATTCAAAAAAAGGATAAAGCAAAAAAAAAGGAATCCTTTCAGATTCCTTTTTTAAAATTTTGGAAATTTATTTTTTCTTTTTTGATGGAGGAGCTGGTTCCTCAACTTTATCATCCATTTTTTTAGACCAATAGCAAGTATGTGTATTTTCAAATTGATCTGTTTGTTTAAGATTTGCAATTTCGAAGTAAATGTTTTTAGAAGTTCCTGCTTCCTTTATCATTTTTTGTAATTCTTCGATTGAAAGTTTAACTTTTACGATGTCTAAGTTTTCAACCTTTTTCCCTTTTCCGATGTAAATTTTTTCGAACATGATTTTTTGTTTTTGAGTTATTAATAAAAAAATTATACCAGTTTGTATGTTCTGTAAGCAGGATGGCAATGGAGGAATTGGAATACCGGAGCGCAGTGAGGATATGCCGAGAAAATCCATTGTCAGGACTCCTGATGTAAGAACAAAACTTTGTATATATTTTTTAAAAGATAACACGAAAAATCTGTCGGTTAAAAATACGGAAGCAGGGAAAAAGAAAACTGAAGCTTAAAAACTTTCAGAATTAAAAAATGAAAAGCAGACAATAATCATTTATCTTGCAATGCATTTCAAACAATGAAAAACATACGCTATTGGTTTAGAATAGATGAAGTTTAAATCAGGGAATCAGATAAAATAAATTTTAAAACAGTAAAGGAATAAAGGCGAATTTGCTTTATCCGGATAAACCTATAAAAAAATGGAAACGGGGAAAAAGCAAAAAAAAGGCCATGTTTCCATGACCTAATAAAAGAGAATTGCATTTTTTATCTCTTTGTTAATAAATTAAATAATTCCTCGTTAATATAGTAATTCCCTGTTCCTAATTTCTCTTTTCGCAACATTTTATCCTCCGCCAATTTATTTAAATAATTTGCCGCTGTTAATCTTGATACTCCCAAATCATTTACAACAAATTCAATCTTTGTATAGGGATGTTTGAATAAATTGTTCAACAAATCCTGACTGTAAAATTTGTAATTATTCCGGAGTCTGTGCTTATAATCAAGCATTAACTCTTTAATTTTAATAATCAATTCAATTGTTTCTTTAGCAGTTTGTTCAACTCCCTTTATCATAAACAATATCCATTCCTCCCATAAATCCTCATCTCTAACTTTTTGCAAAAGCCGGTAATAATCAGGTTTGTGTTTGATTATATAATTACTCAAATATAGAATCGGTAAAGATTGATATTTTTCCAGAATTAAGTATAAAATGTTTATAATTCTACCAGTTCTGCCATTTCCGTCATAAAAAGGGTGAATACTCTCAAATTGAAAATGAATAATTGCCATCTTGATCAATGGATCACAATCCTGCATTTCTGAATCATTAATGTATAGTTCTAAATTTGCCATTAGACCCATTATTTCCTCATAATCCTGAGGTGGTGTGTAAATGGTCTTACCTGTAGCTGCATTTTTCAATGCAGTACCAGGCAATTTCCTGAATCCGGCATTATTATCCTCTAATACTTCTTGAATCTGCAGAATACTATTGTTTGTCAGTAATCCAGTCTTTGTGATAAGTTCAAATCCTTTTTTCAACGCTGAGATATAGTTCTGAACCTCCTTTGCCTGAAGCGATTTATAAGCGGCAAGATTCAATTCAGATTTGTATAAATCATCATGTGTAGTAATAATATTTTCAATAGCAGAACTGTCTTTTGCTTCTTGTAATCCAAGTGTATTAATCAGGATATTCTGATTTGGGATTGTTGATGCAATTCCTTTTAACTCAGCCAAAGCAGCATGAGCTGCAGGTAAAGCTTTTAATACCTTTTTAGTTTCTAAATCAACGCTTAACGGTAATTCATTTAATCCCCAGTTTGTCATATGTAAAGAATTTTAAAAAATCCATACAAAGATAATTCATTTTGTAAAGAAAATCGAAAAATCTTTACATTTATAAAAAAATCTGTATAGAAATTACGTAAATATATACACAATTCGCAGTCTTTGCATTGGTGGTAAAATTAATATACGTTTGATAAAATCAAACCTTTACCTTTATATTTTTTATTTTTGTTTGAGCTTTGAAGACAAGCTGGTAATAAAAAACAAAAACCGGTAACTTTTCAGCTACTTGCATACAATTTATTCACTCCTTATTAATCAGATAAAAAGTGATAGGAATTCAAAAAATATTAAAAAGGAGAATTGATCAGTAATAAAATATTGTTATTATTTCCATTTATGAAATTTTGGAAATTTCCATTTTATGATCTTGAGAATGCAAGTATTTCTCCGTAGATATTTTTATTTGCTTCTCTAAATGCATCAAATATTTTTAATCTTGTATCATATTGTTTCACCAGGCCTCCTTCACTTGACAAATACAAATAAAAAATCAGGTTTTAACCTGACAGAATATCAAAAAAGTAAGGCTATAGACTGCCTATATTTAAATTCATAAAAGTATTAAAAGTAATCTATGATTCTATCATCAATGCATTGAGTAAAATATTTGCAAAAAAAATTTGATAGGATTCAAAAAAAAGGATAAAGCAAAAAAAAGGAATCCTTTCAGATTCCCTTCTTCAATTTTTTGAAAATTTATTTTTTCTTTTTTGATGGAGGAGCTGGTTCTTCAACTTTATCATCCATTTTTTTAGACCAATAGCAAGTATGTGTGTTTTCAAATTGATCTGCATGCTTCATATTTGCAATTTCGAAATAAATGTTTTTAGAAGTTCCTGCTTCTTTGATCATTTTTTGTAATTCTTCGATTGAAAGTTTAACTTTTACGATGTCTAAGTTTTCAACTTTTTTTCCTTTTCCGATGTAAATTTTTTCGAACATGATTTTTTGTTTTTGAGTTATTAATAAAAAAATTATACCAGTTTGTATGTTATGAAAGCAGGATGGCAATGGAGGAATTGGAATACCGGAACACAGTGAGGATATGCCGAGAAAATCCATTGTCAGGACTCCTGATGTAGGAACAAAACTTTGTATATATTTTTTGAAAGATAACACAAGAAATCTGTCGGTTAAAATACGTAAGCAGGAAAAAAGAAAACTGAGCCGTAAAAACTATCAGAATTAAAAAAATGATTAGCAGAAACAAACATTGAAGTGCAAATTATTTCAAGCAGTTGAAAACATATTACTGCTGGTTTAAAAAGGAAGCAGCTGAAGTTTGGAAAATAAAGAAAAAATAGTTAAAAATCAAAGAGAGAATAAAGGTGAATTTGCTTTATCGGGACCATTAAAAAAATTAGAAGCCGTGTAAAGAGCATAAAAAAAAGCCATGAAATTCACAGCCTTAAATGTTTGGTATTATTTTTTCACTTTTTCTGACCAATCATCAATGAGTTTTATTAATTCAGATACTTCCTTTTGATACTTTAATGGAATATCATTAGGCCGGATTCCGGACCTATCGCCATTTGTAAGAAAGCGGCTCAATTCACTCCAATTGATAAGGCTTTTTTTATAAACAATTTTTGATTTATTTTCTTCCATACATTTGAAATTTATAAGTTAGATTTTAATAAGAAAATAGATTAAATCTGAATGCAAATTTAATCTATTTTCCTGTTTTGTGTTAAGTATCATCTGATGATAAATGGGGTTTGGTGTGTAATTTTTTTTTGAAGGTCCGACGGTCGGTTTCGGGCTTGGCTAAGGTGGCGATTTTCACCACAAATGTTGATACGGAGAACCAATGTTTGATTAACCACAAATGTGTCTGCGGAACACTGAACCGCCACTTTTGCCAAACCCGTATTAGCGGTTCGTTCTTCTTTCTTTCCGAAGTGCTGTCGTGTCAAGTTATGCTTGTGTCAAAAAGTGAAACTGTTCGTAAACCCAATGTATTGCTTCTCTTGTATGGTTTACCAAAACTAAATTCTCCAAAACCTTCTTAGTGTTTGTCAGCCACTTGAATATTTTTGACTTGTCGGGATGTTGCTCGTCTCTAATTTCCTCCTTGATTTTATCAAAGTTTGTAATCAAAGTTTGTTGTTGGTCGGTGTCAATATTTTCGTCACGCAGTAGTTTTATTAACTCCTCAATTTTTTCAGATATTTCTTTCCTGCCGTTGTAGGAGTTTGAAATTGTAATGTTTTTGCCAATAATAATTTGTCCTGTGTTGCCGTCAATATTGCCAACATTAATTATGTCTCCCATGATGATTTCGTTTATTACTTTTTGATAATTATTGTTTTTAAATTTTTGGCAAAGTTGAATTATTGCATTTCCATATCTCTCTTGTTGTAATGATTGAAAGCATTTAAATTCGTCACAG
>CAIUKU010000151.1 GCA_903899825.1 uncultured Bacteroidales bacterium
CAACAATCACCGAATTAACAGCACTCTGCGGCATCCCGTCGAATTTTGCTGTCGATGGGTCCTGCACTGCCACAATTCCGTTTTTTTCTTTTATCGCTTTCAGTCCCAGGCTGCCGTCGCTGCCCATACCCGAAAGAATTACACCAATACTTTTTTCGTTTTGGTCCAGTGCAAGCGAACGGAAAAAATAATCTACAGGCAGACGCAAACCACGCAATTCGACCGGCTCAAACAAATGCAAACAGCCGTTTAATATCGACATGCTTTTGTTTGGCGGTATTACATAAACCTGGTTGGCCTGAACCCGCAGGTGGTCGGTTACCTGTAACACTTTCATCCCGGTTGTTCGCTGCAAAAGTTCGGGCATAATACCCACATGGTTTGGGTCGAGATGCTGAATCACTACGAAGGCCATCCCACTGTTTTCAGGCACATTCCCGAAAAACAGTTCCAATGCTTCCAATCCGCCTGCCGATGCGCCAATGCCAACAATGGGGAAACTGATTTTATTAATTTCTGATTTAGACTGGGTATTCATTTAGGTGGTATTTTTTTTATTAAGTTTTTTTAAAGTCAATAGAAAAATTATTGTAAGTTTAGGAAAGAACATATCTTTTTGAAGCGTAAAACTGGCACAAATACTTCGCAACATAATGCAATTTATTCAGTTTAGCAATATTATTACTCTACAAATATACAATATTTAAAATGAAATACATCTTTTTTTGCAAAAAAAAGCCTGCAATATTACAATTACAGGCTTTTTAAATTATTATAAAATATTTTATTCTCCTTCTAAAAATCAGAGTATTAATATGGATTATTTTCGTGAAAACATTGCAAACGAGCTTCGAGATCAGGGAACTGATTACGTTTTACCAAAGAAACACAGGCCCGCATACCTTCAAGTTTTTCGCTGCCGGTAATAGCCAGTGAAATTGCACTGATACCATAATACAGCATTTCTTTCAGCAATTCTTCACCTGAAAAGCCCGGATAGGAATAAGTAAAGTAGAATCCATCAGCTATAGGCTGGTCAATATCTTTATCATAAACTATTTTGAATCCATTTTCGGTAAATAATTTTTTCATGATATGGGCTTTTTCTCCATATTCTTTTACATCGTTTCTGAAGTTGTATTTACCATCATTAACTGCTTTTAAAATAGCTGCCAATGCATATTGTGCAGAGTGTGAGGTTCCTGAACTCAATGAATAAACAGTTCCAAATATCATGGCATTTCCAAATATGTTAGAGGTAAAGCGTTTAATTAATCTTTCACTTTTGGTATTGAATAAGTGATCAGAAATTACCATCATCCCTATTCGCTGTCCTGCATAACTAAATGCTTTTGAACTGGATATGAACAACAACCAGTTGTCAGTATATTTTGCAACAGTTGGTTGATAAGGTGGCTGACCCGGTACAGAATAATCTTTACGAAAATCCATGCCAAAATAGGCAAGGTCTTCCATGATGATTACATTGTATTTATCAGCCATTTCGGCAATAATTTTTAATTCTTCATCGGTAAAACAAATCCAGGAAGGATTATTTGGATTGGAATACAACATACAGGAAATATTGCCTTTGCGAAGGTAAGATTCTAATTTATCGCGAAGTTTATTGCCACGATAGTTGTATACATCAAAACTATCAAATTTCAAATCCATCAAACGATGTTGCTGTTTGTGAACCGGAAAACCAGGGTCTAAAAACAAAGTAGTATCTTTGCCCTCATGTAGATTATTGAGTAAGAGAAAAGCTGCAAAACCACCCTGCATAGAACCAACAGTGGGAATACAACCTACAGGATTTACATCAACATCCAAAAATAGTTTGACAAATCTGGATATTTCCTGTTTAAGTTCAGGTATCCCTTGAATATCAGGGTAGATAGCTGCTACACCCCTTTTTAATGCTTCAATTTCAGCAGCTACACCAATCTGAGCAGGAGGCAATCCCGGAACACCCATTTCCATACGGACAAAACGACTTCCGGATTCTTTTTCAATTTCATCTACAAGCTTTTTAATTACACGTATGGATGCTTTTCCAACATTTGCAATGTTATTGTCAATAATTTTACGGTCAACTATTTCTCTTTTAATGGGTGTATCCTTCATATTTGTTATGTTGTTACTTTTGAAACAATAGTAAATTATTCGAATCCAAAAATAGGAATAATTTGAAACTTACGCAATAATAGTTGTAAAAGTTTGAAAGATTTTTTTAACAATGAAATAGAATGGTTCATTAAGATATTTTTTAAAAATTTCTCTTTTGATATTTAATAAATCACTTCGGCTTTGTATTGAATTAAACCGTAATTTTGTTTGATTTAGTATATGAATTAAAGGATGCTTAAAAACATTTTATTATTTGATACGTTTTTCTTTCTAATATAAAAAGTTCTATGGAATTGGTTGATATTTTGGTTTCGGTTGTTTTGGCACTTATTATGTTTGGAATAGGGGTTTCGCTTACGTTTCGTGAAATAGAACTTCTTTTTACTCATCCAAAAGCTTTAATAGTAAGTTTGTTTTCGCAAATGATTTTACTGCCAATCATTGCTTTTTCCATTGGATTTTTATTCGATATTCCAAGTTATATAAAAGTAGGTTTGGTAATATTAGCGGCAAGCCCTGGAGGTACAACATCTGGATTTATTACCTATTTATTTAAGGGAAATACTGCACTGGCCATTGTATTGGTTGCTGTAAACTCAATATTGGCACTGTTTACTATACCTTTTATTGTTAATATCTCACTGTATCAATTTGAAGGACTCAACCGTGAATTTTTGCTTCCATTTTGGGAAACTTTTGGTCAGATTTTTATTTTTACAATCATACCTATTATAGTTGGCATATCCTTTCAACAATTAAATAAAACTTTTGCCGAAAAAATTTCAAAATATGTAAAACCTGTATTGATTGTTTTGCTCGGACTTGTTTTTGTATTGAAATTTGTGGGTTTGGATGGTGTAAGTGGGATTAAAAATACTGAGATTATTGAGATACTTCCTTATGCTGTCCTGATAAATATTCTGTTATTAGCTACAGGATTGTTAATTGCAAAAATTTTCAGGCTGGGAAAAATAAATGAATTTACCATTGCCATCGAATCAGCAGTTCATAATACTACCCTTGCATTTTTAATTTCAGGTATGTTGTTGCATAACGAAGATTATGGAAAAGTGGCCCTGGTCTATGCCATGTTTTCGTTCTGGACTGCCATTATTTTTTGCTATTTGTATAAAAAGATGAATAAGTTATCTAAATGAAATGAGAAAATAGTAATTTTTCTCCTGATGACTATCATGGTTTTTAAGCAAAAGTCTTGCAATTGTATTAAAAGTTATAAGAAGCGCTCAGCAATAACCTGAAGTTATTGTATTCAGCAGTATTTTTTACGCTTCCTTTTATATCCGTTGTCCCGTAGGCGATTGCAGTATATTCAAACTCGCTGCCAAAGACCAGTTGTCCGTTTGTATAAGTAATACGGGGTGCAACGCGATACACATAATCAATATTGCTACCTCTCCCATAAAATTTGCCTTTGGTTGCCATATCACCGGAATAGCCAAGATTTTTGGTATAGCCTGCAAACAATCCGATTTTCCATTTAACAGCTTTGGTTGTTATATCCATCCAAGCATTGAGTGAAGACATATTTCCGTATTTAGCCTCGCCTGTTACAGGATCAATTTCTTTTTCGAAATAACCACCCAGCATGGTATGTTCCGAAAGGTTTTCGCCCCAGCTTCCCTGCAATTTGATGTCCAGAATTTTGAACCCAAGTTTTGCAAAACCTATCACTGCCATTGAAGTAAGTTTTGTGTCGGTTTGATATAGACTATCAGTAATCAATCGGGGTTGTAAGGTTTTATAATCGGCTCCAACTCCAAATAAATGTTCACCGTTACTGTACTGTAGTTGTAAGTGCAAATCAGGAATAACCGCATTGCGAATATAATCCGATTTAGGAACAACTGCATCTGAGGGGCCATTGCTTGCATAATCCCTTTGTGAAGCAGCAACTGCAATTATTTTTAAATGCATGAAAGAGCGTGAGTACCTTACTTGAATATGGCGTGAGAAAGCATGAAAAGGCGCTCCTGTATTTAATGAAAGGGTGCCCGGAAGCATTTCAGGTACATCAAAAGGATGCCAGTATTGCCCCATCAACAATTCAGCTTTTGGCCAGTTTAATTTCAAATAAGCATGACGCAAGCGAAACCCATTGTTATCGTTATTGGTTTGTCCTGTAAAATCGCCTTCAAACAAAGCCGCAGTTTTGGCACCCAAAGCATCCGGACCCCAAACTTTTCCTGTAAGCCTGGTAATCATGGCCAGTTGGTTAAAGGAAGGACTGGCATTTGCATCTTTACCATTTTTATCCGGCTTTTTATTTTCGGGATATAACACCAGCATGGTTTCCCGTCCACCTACCGTCTGACGGGTATCGTACATCAACTGTGAATTGACGAATCCATTGAATTTAATGCCAAATTTAGCTGTGTCCTTTTGAGAAAATGAGGGCAGTGTAATAAATATACCTGCAACAACAAGTAAAAAGCTAAGTCTGTTTTTTTTCATTTGTTATTATTTTATTAAATTGCTGATTTAGTTAGTCTTATTTCGTTCAATTTTTTAATTGCATTTTTGTTTCGCCCATAGCTTGTCCCGAAACTTCGGGAGAATGTCCATGATATATTCATTTCATTTGGTCCCGAAGTTTCGGGATGGACATTTCATTAATTTATTTTTAAGTAAGGTAAATTTTCTTTTTATGGTCATGGATAAAATTCGCTGACTGGCATTTTAAAAATATCTCTTTCCGGCCAGCACAATTTTCAAAAAAGTAAATTTTTTTCTTATAATTATGCGCACGATTGTGTTTAGCATTTGGACGTACCCTGCATGAACAGAGTACATTCATCATATGCACTGTAAATATTCAAAAATACTAATTTATTTTTATATAGCAAGAAATCGGGTGATTTTTTTTCAAGAGATTTAGCCCTATTGTACTTATAACTATTGCTTCAGGCTGATTGTGAAAAGAACTTATGAAGCCCCCGATTCTCGGTACAGCTAATACTTGAGTTTTTGGTGAATATTGCTCCATACCGAAACTGCAGTTAACAGCTAAGTTCATTGTCATACTTACAATATTGTGAGAAGTGGTTATAGAACATAACTGAAATACGCTCTTTGTCAGTAATCATTGCATAGGGTAGTTCAATCGTTTATGTTTTCGTGTTATTAAAATGAATTTATTATAGATAGCATTAGTCTATTATCACAAATTTCACAACACCTTTGTTTGTCTTTATAAAATAAGTACCTGCAGTAAGGTGTCCAACCGAAATGCTGTCTGTTAATTTAATTTTACTTATTACTAATTGACCATACGAATTATATACTTCAACATTTTCTAATGTTTCCATAAATTTCAATACATTGTCTGTTGGATTAGGATATATTTGAATAGTTGTATTTTTTAGATTTATCTGATTTATTCCAACAGTTGGATTGACGTATTCCAAAATTAAAATACTCATAGGGGGCATTATAAAATTTCCTGAAATATCAGTTGTTGCTGACGTCTCATTAATTGTTTCGGATGTATTTGAAGTTGCTGATAAAATTCGAGTATTATTTATTGTATAAGCACTAACACCGCTAACTTGCAACGGTACTGTATTGTTTTTATCTCGATTTACCGCAACTATATTTAAATAATTCTTATCATTTGATATAAATGCATTTGAACGTACAGAATAGTTTATACCATCAGATGCTGGAGGAGAGGTGGTTGTAACCTGAACAGAGTTATTTAAGAATGCAGGGTACAATAATTTATATATTTCTGCGGCTGGCATTAAAGTATAATTACCTGGTGAATTTTTGCGAATGGGATGCCATGTTGCTATTGCATTCCCATAGACCCAAAAATTTGCTCTTTCAATCGTGGATTTTTGAGAAAGCATTAATAGGAAATCTGCTTCGAGATTTGCTCCAAGCCATTGCATGGCTGAATCTTGTTGTGCTATAGTAGGATTAGGACTTACAATATAATGAGCATAGTCACCAACAAATACTTTAACTCCTTTAGTAGCAGATACTGTTATCAAAGTATTAAGGGAATTGTTTACTGAATAAACACTTTGTGCTGAATTGTTTTCTGTAGGAAAGTAATGTTGTGACAAGGCATATATTTTCCCTGAAGCAACTAAACTTGAATTCAATAGCGCATATGACCATCCTAAACTATATGTTGGATTGCCAGTTGTAGGCATTGTAATTTTAATTGTTGAATCAATTGCCAACATTGCATTTATAATTGGAGTTACTGAAGCCAAATATGAATTACAGTTATCGTAAGATGGCCCATATTCAAAACCTGACCATGGTTCATTGCCAATGTTCCAAATTTTAATGCCGTATGGAGTTGGATGACCATTAGCTGCTCTTACAGATGCCCAGTCAATTCCTCCGCCAGGATTGCTACTATCGTTTGGAGCATTACAGTATTCAACCCAATCTGCATTATGATCTATAACATAAGGCACTACTGCTTTAGATTGCGTTAAAGTAAGTCCTGTTGCTGTAGAATCATAAATAGGAACCATTATTTGAATTTCAGATGGAGGTACTCCTTTAGCAGCAGTCATTGACATAAATTCATCAAAACCAAATTTGACTGGTTGAGGTGATCCTAACGTTCCTAATAGGTTTTGATTAAGTCTTGAATTAACCGGGCCAATTGACTTTTTCCAATTAAATCCAACTGCAATACCATTACCGGGATAGCGTAGTGTACTTATTGGAAAGTTATTGAATATAGCATCTACCTGAGGAATAATAACTCCGCTGGTATCATAATATCCAATTAGACCAGAGGTGGAATTACCCATCATGCTTGTTCTTGAGTCAAACGTAATTCCGAACAACAGCGGAGTATTATTCATCACATTCGTATTTACACTATTAATGTTGATGGTTGCTACTTGAGCTTCACAATTAAAAGGAATTAGAATTACTAAGAGCATTACAATCGCAATAAAACTTAAAAGTTGTGTTCTTGCTGTTGTTTTAATTTTCATTTTTATTTATTTTTGTTAATACTCCTTTGTCGTAAACTCACTAATTGCATTCTCTTGCATTAGATTGGTTGTAATATATCAGTGAGAATTTCGGGTTAAGTCACTATCTTTGTCAACGAACTTTAATTTGTGTTGGAAGATTTATATAACCACATAAAAATCAAATTTTTATATTGTTTGTATATACTCTGTATGAACAGAGTACATTCACTATAAACACTGTAAATATTCAAAAATACTAATTTAATTTTATAGTGCAAGAAATCGGGTGATTTTTTTTTAAGAGATTTAGTCCTATTGTGCTTACAACTATTACTTCAGACCAATTACGAAAAGAGCTTAAAAAGCATCCAGTTCTCGTTACAGCTAATGCTTGAACTTTTGGTGAATATTGCTCAATACCAAAACTGCGATTAACTGCTGTGTACGTCCGTCATATTTACAATATTGTGAGAGGTGGTTAAAGAACATAGCTGAAATACGCTCCATGTCAGTTAATTACTGCAAAGGACAGGCTGCTCGATCAGAACCTGACTTTTCAAAAAGTTAATTGGTTTTATATTATTTGTTTTCTTTTAGTATTAATCGAAGAGCAGTATTTTTAGTAAAGTATGCCCAAGCCCAATTTATAAATATGATAAGTTTGTTTTTAACACTTAGAATAAGCATAAGGTGTAAAAACATCCATATCAACCAGGCAAAAAATCCTTTAAAACAAACAAAAGGTAAGTCAACAATTGCTTTATTCCTACCAATAGTTGCCATATTACCAAGATCCTTATATTCATAGACAACAGGTTCTTTACCCTGGATTATTTTCTTTAAATTGATTGCTAAATTCTTAGCTTGATTAATCGCAACATTTGCCAACTGGGGATGTCCTTTGGGATATTTTGGCGTTTCCATTAATGCCATATCGCCTATTGCAAATATATTGTTACTTCCAATTACTTTATTTATCCTGTCAACTTTTAAACGATTTGCCGTTGAAAACCAATTTTCGGGTATGCCCTGAATTGTGTTAGCAGTAATGCCTGCTGTCCAAATTAGGGTTTTTGTTTTGATAATATTTCCATTGTTAAATTGTAGGATTTCGCCATTATAATTTGTTACAATTGTTTCAGTAAGGATTTCTACACCCATTTTTTGAAGGTATTTTTGTGATCCTGTTTTTGCGGTCTTGCTCATATTATTTAAAGTGTCTTTACTTCCTTCAACTAATATAATTTTAAGTTTTGAAAAGTCAATGCCATTATAATCTTTGGGCAATATATTCTTTTTAATTTCAGCAAACGATCCTGCCAATTCTACACCAGTAGGACCAGCTCCAACAATAACCATATTTAGCAGACTTTCTTTTTCGTTTTCTTTTGCCGAAATAATATCCTCGAATGTTTGTAAAATATGATTTCTTATTGTAATAGCATCATAAGTTGTTTTTAAAGTAAAAGCATATTTACTGATTTCGTTGTTGCCAAAGAAGTTTGTTTTACAACCTATTGCAAGAACCAGGTAATCGTATCTAAAATCGCCGATACTAGTGATGATTTTGTTGTCTTGAATTTTAATATCTAAAATTTCTGCAAGCCGAATTCTTACATTTGTATTGCCTCCAAAAATATTACGTAATGGAAATGAAATACTCGAAGGCTCAATTTGAGAGGTTGCTACCTGATAAAATAAGGGTTGAAATTGATGGTGATTAATCTTATCTATAAGAATAATATCAAATAGTTTTTCATCTAATTTTTTTACAAGGTTTATACCTGCAAATCCACCACCAACAACTATTATTGTTTGTTTTGTCTTCATTTTATTTTCTAATATTCAAAAAATTTACTTGTATTTAATACGCTTGTTGTTTAAGGTTACGCCTTGTTGTGTGAGCGTGGTTTTATTGCACTTCAGTTTCAATCTAATCAAATGTATCAAATTGCAAGGTCTTGTTTAAAACAGCTCCGAGCCTAAACTGATGCCATGCCTTGCTATATGTGTCCTGTATGAGCAGAGCACAGCTTTACTGAGTACTGTAAATATTTCAAAATTACAATTTTATTTTTATATAGCAAGAAGTTGGGTGATTTTATTTTTCAAAGTGAGATAATACAATTATAGTTATAACTATTGCTTTAGTTCGATTTCGAAAAGAGCTTATGAAGCTCCCGATTCTCGGTACAACTTATGCTTGAGCTTTTAGTGAATATTGCTCCTGCCGAAACTGCGGTAAACAGCTTTGTTCGTCTGCCATGTATACAGTATTGTGAGAGGTGGTTATTGAGCATAGCTGAAATACTTTCCCTGATAATTAATTGCTGTGTGGCAGGCTAATCGATTAGCATTCGTATTTACTTCTTCTGGTATTGATAATGTCCAATAATTTTAAACTCAAACAAACAATCTGCAAGAACTTGTCCTTCTCCTATATTGTGAACTATCAAATATCGTTTGCCATCAGAAGACTTCTTATGCACTACCATACCAATGTGTGTAATTCCTCCACCGAGATCCCAACAAACAATATCTCCAGGTGTATAGTCTTCAGGTTTTGATGATATTGTCTTAACAATTCCATGTCTGGAAAAGAAAGCCATAAGATTAGGAACTCGTCTATGGTCAATGTTTCTGTCTGTATGCTTTAAACCCCATTGTTTTGGATACTTATCAAAATTCAATTTCATATCCTCATGTACTTCTTTCTGTAAATCTATTCCTAGTTTTCTATATGCACGAATAACTAAATCAGTACAAACGCCTCTATCTGATGGAACGTCTCCATTTGGATATTTAATCGTAAAATAACCTGGGTCATAAACAACTTTCTGCTTTGTCAAAACC
>CAIUKU010000152.1 GCA_903899825.1 uncultured Bacteroidales bacterium
CAATGAATAAAAAAGAATTATTGCCCTTTTACAAATCATTATGAATTATTTTTTTTAATAATTTCCTCATAAAAGGTTGTATACTTTTCTGCAATTAATGAATTATTATACGAACGTTTTACTTTATCTCTTGCTTCAATTCCCAAAGTTTTTATTTTTGGATTTTTGATAACGCGAAGAATAGCTTTTGCCAAACTTTCAGCAGATATTTCTAACGCAATTGCACCATTTATATTGTCGTCAATCATTTCGGCAACACCTCCGATATTAAACCCTACAACCGGTGTACCACAAGACAAGGATTCCATTACTGTATTTGGCAAATTATCTTCTAATGAAGGGAGTACAAACAAATCGCTCATAGAATACAAATCTACAATCTTTTCGTAAGTGCTAATTAAGCCCATGTTATAAACTTTAAATGGAAATAAACTTATATCAAGTTGCTTATTTTTACCAAATATTATAATTTGAATATTATCACAAACACTTTCTTCTATGGCAAGATAATTCAATGCATCAATTAAAAAGTTTATTCCCTTTCTTTTATCATTAATATTTGCTGCTCCAAAAAGAACAATAAACTTATCAGATTCAATATTATATTTATTTCTTAAAAAATGCTTTTCTTTAGGACTAAATAAATCCGTATTAATAGGATTTGGTATTGATTGAATATTTGCATCAGCTGTTAGTGCAGCTGATTTGGCTTCATTAGACAGCCATTGGCTACAAGTTACAATATTTAAAGTGTGATTAGAAAAATAATTTCTTTTAATATTAAAAATTTTGTTTGAAATATCATTTCCAGAAGGATTAGAGAGCATTGGGCAATTTTTACATTCAGTTTTATATGCAATACACTGTCCTGCATAATGACATCCGCCAGTAAAAAACCACATGTCATGAAGTGTCCAAACAATGGGTTTAGATGAATTTAAAATTTTATGAATGCTATTTAATGATAAAAAGCCACCATTAATCCAGTGAAGATGAATAATATCCGCTTCTTTAAACAAATTATTTTTTGTAATATCAACACCCATATTTGCAATTGAAAATGCAAAACGTACACTTTTATCTTTTTCTCTGAAAATAAATGAGAAGCGTTCATATATGAATCGAAGAAATGATAAATATTGATTAAATAAGCCTTTTTTATAAGCAAAAGTATTATTTTTCTGTGTTTTCCTATTCATTACAAGCAAATTAACCTCATGCCCTTTAAGTGTTAGCGCATCCAGCAATCGCTTACATGCTATGGCAGCTCCACCACCACTGTCTGATGTATTTACAAGTAATATTTTCATTTCTTTCGGGCTAAAACAATAGTATTAAAATACAAACTCCTCTTACGAGGTATAATTAATAATATAGGAAGTAAAATAATTGTAAATGGGAAAATAAATATAAAATTGAGCAATAAATTAAGGTATTTATTTTTCAAAAAAACGAGTTCTCTTATATAGCTAATAAAATACTGTGAAATAACAGCAAAAAAATGACCTGTTTTTTCAATTTCAATAACTTCAAAATCATATAATTCAAGCAGATATTTAATCCCATAAGTAGTAAACCTACAATTATCAAAAGGTATTTCATGTTCTTCCCATGAAAAGGGGACTGTTATTAAAAAACTGCCATTTGGTTTAAGTACCCGATGAATTTCAGGAAAAATTTGATGATAATTAAATATGTGTTCGAAAACTTCAGAACTAAATATACTATCAAATTCTTGAGATTCAAATGGAAGTCTTATTCCATCATAAAAAAAATCAACTTCTTCTGATTCATGAGAATGTCCTTCATTTTCGTAATCAACACCAATATATTGATTTGCATTTACAAAAAGTGATTTGTAAGGCTTTTGTCCACAACCAAAATCAAGGACTTTTCCATGAAGTAGAGGTGCAAACTTTCTTACTTTTCTTACTAAAAACCATCGAGTTATCAAAAAGGGATTGATAAACAAGCTAAGGATATTAGGATAAAACAACTGATGCTTATAGATTTGAGTAAATCCCATAAATTATTTATATTTTTTCATAAATAGCAACGATAGTATGTCCTCTGAAATTATAATTAGTTTTTATTTTTTTTGCAAAATAAATAACCGGAAGCATCAGTAATAATATAATTTTAGAAAAAATATTATTGCCTAAAATTCTGATGATATTTGCATGAAAGTATGCTCTAAGATGGATTGAAGACAGTGATTCAAAGTAAAGTACAGGAGTTTTAAGTCCAAATATTGGAGCAATTTTTGACAAACTAAATTCATCCCATAGTCCCATGTGATGTGGAGGCATGTTAAGTGAATTCATTGGAGTGTGTTTTAAAAAAGATTGATTGTTAGGCACACCAATAATCAGCTTACCTCCATGCTTTAAACATTCAACTGCTGCTTTTAAAAATGGAGTAACATCTGAAATGTGTTCCAACACTTGAAATGCACAAACCACATCAAATGAATTACTGTTTTGTGATGAATAATCAAGCAAAGATTCTGTAGAAACATTTAAGCCTTTGCTTCTAGCAGATTCAGCTGCATCAACATTCAACTCAAGTCCGACTACTTTAAGATTATTGTTTTTTTCTTTCAATAATCGCTGAATAAATGCACCTCGTGCAGAACCAATTTCTAATACATTTGAACCTTCTTGTATATGATTACTCCCAACTTGATGCTCCCACTTCCAAGGCATATAATAGTCTTTAGAGTCCTGAAGCTGTTCATAAAAAATACTATCTCCGCTAATATCATAAGGATAATAAAATTTGTATTTTGTATCACAACATTCATAGATATAAATATTTTTATATTTTTTAAAATAAGATGAA
>CAIUKU010000153.1 GCA_903899825.1 uncultured Bacteroidales bacterium
AAATTCTTAAAATAAATCATAAAGCCATCATTATCGCTCAAACAGCATATGCTTCGGCTGACGAGAAAGAAAAATGCTTTAATGCCGGCTTTGTTGCATATTTAACTAAACCTCTTTCAAAAGTATTGATATTAGAAACACTTAATAAATATTTAAAGTAAAGACACATACGTATTATTATTTCACTTTTATTATTTAATCATCATAATCGTGCTGAAAACGAACATAAAACCTCCAATCGAGCGGACTGTCATTTTCAGTAATTTGCTGACAATGTGCGTATTTTAGCTATTCTCAGTATATACCTCTCACACCACTGTATATCATTAGATACTGCTTGTGTAAGGCTTTTTAGCCTAAATACTCAAAACCGATCAACTGATTTTATAAAAGAATTTCAATAAAGAAAAAAGTTTTAATTTTATTTATTGAAATTCTTATTTATCAATTCAATTAGTGCAGCAGAAGTGAAAGGTTTTGAAAGATAATCATTGCATCCTGTTACTTTCGCTTCTTCTTTGTCTGTAGCAAACGCAAAAGCTGTTTGTATAATAATAATTACGTTAGTATTAAACTCCCTGATA
Organism: uncultured Bacteroidales bacterium; assembly: GCA_903899825.1. Classification (GTDB taxonomy): domain Bacteria; phylum Bacteroidota; class Bacteroidia; order Bacteroidales; family JACABE01; genus JACABE01. The sequence continues at coordinate 585 of CAIUKU010000153.1, forward strand.
AGCCTGCATGCCTCATAACCATCCATTTCAGGCATTTTAACATCCATGATAATCAAATCAATGTCAGGATTTTTTTTGAGGGCGGCTATGACTTCTACACCGGTTTCTACCTCAATTATTTCTTTGCAGAATTTATTGATTGCCATTGATATGAGCATGCGTGAGCATTCATCATCATCAGCAATTAATACGTTGAGATTTTTATATAAACAAACAATATCCTCTTTTTTGACAGGGTTTTCAATGATAATTGCTTCTTTATTTATTGTAATGTAAGGAATTGTGAAATAAAAGCAGCTACCAATACCCTCTTCACTCTCAAGCCAGATGTTACCATCCAATAGTTCTACATAGGCTTTGGTAATAGCTAAACCTAAGCCTGCACCCTGATAAGCCCGTTTGTCTGAAATATCAGCCTGAATAAACCGCTCAAAGATAGCTTGATGACGATTTTTTGGAATTCCTATGCCTGTATCTTTTACATAGAACTCAAGCATGTTACTTCGACTTCGCTCATTAAGCGAACCTGGACATTGTTCAGAAATTGTTTCGTTCGTTTTTAAATTGCAGCCAATCTCTATGAAACCTTTCTCAGAATATTTAATGGCATTTTTAACCAGGTTTATTAATATAGCATACAATTTCTCATGGTCTGTTTGAATATAGGCTTCTTTGAAGGGCAATGTGGTTTTATAGGAAAGTTTCATCCCCTTTTCTTCAACTTCAGGTTTAAAAAAAGTATAAATGTATTCAATTTGCTCGTTAATATTAGATACTGAAAAAGAAATTTCCATTAAGCCTGCTTCTATTTTTGAAATATCTACAATATTATTGATAATATTAAGCATACGTGCACCACTTTTTTCGATGATGTGGATGTATTCTTGCTGTTCTTCACCAGTAAGACCCGGTTCCTTTAACAGTTCGGAAAATCCTAAGATACCATTCATAGGGGTTCTGATTTCGTGGCTCATGTTGGCCAAAAATGCAGATTTAAGGCGGTCACTTTCTTCGGCTTTTTCTTTGGCTTTAATTAATTCTTGTTCTGATAGTTTACTTTCGGTAATATCTTTATTTATCCCTATCATTCTTATTGGCTCTCCAGCTGAATCTCTTATAACTATACCATCTGCTTTCAAATATAAAACAGTACCATTGGGATGAAGAACTCTGAATATAGTGTTAAAATTTTTTTCTCCTTTAAGTGCTGCATTGCATTCATCTAAGGCTCTTTCTTTATCATCAGGGAATAAACCATTCGTCCAGACATCAAAATTATTCGAGAAATCATTTTGTGTGATTCCATAAAGTTCAAACATTCTTGCATCCCATACCATTGTATTTTCTTTTATATTCCAGTCCCATATCCCAAGTTGGCCGGAAGCAATCGCAAGTTTTAGTCTGTATTCACTGTTCTTTATCTGTACAGAGGCTTCTATTAAATTCTGTTCTGCCTGTTTTCGATCTGTAATATCTGTTGAAACACACATCAGATAATTTGGATTATCATTAATGCTTATCTGGGATTTTGTAGATTGATACCATTTTATGGTTCCATCGTTAAACACAAACTTTTCATCAGGAATGTATAAGGTTTCTTTATTTTCTATCACCTTACGTTCTGATGCCCGGAATTCCTCTATTTGTTTGCTTGTAGTCAACCATTTTTTTGCAAAGGAAATATCCTGTAATCCTATCATTGCAGAGGGGACAGTGTTATGCCGTTCAGCAAATTCATTATTTACCATCAAATAAAAACCATTGTGATCTTTAATATAAATTGCGCTTGGAGTTGTATTAAAAACAATGCGTAATAATGCTTCGTTCTCTTTTAACTTTTCTTCTGCCAGTTTTCTATTGGTAATATCAGTGTTAAAACCATACCAGGTTATGCTGCCATCGGCTAATTTCTCCGGTGAAGATTTAGAATAAATCCACTGTATTTCCCTACCGGGTATTTGAACCCTAAACTCACAAGTAAAATATGTAAGATGTTTTGCAGAATACTCAATGTCGTTTATAACTCTTACTGCATCTTCCGGATATATTACGCTAGCTATGGGTTCAAAATTATCAATTACATCTTCGGGTGTACAACCAAATATATTTTTTATTCCCTCAGATGCGATTGGAACACAATAGCTGCCATCAGGCCTTTTTGTAAATTGATATATTAAATCAGGAACATTAGCCGATAGTTTCCTAAACTCTTTATCTTTTTCACGTATCTTTTCTTCAGCAAGTTTACGTTCAGTAATATCACGAACTACTCCTGATGTACCAATAATTTGACCGGCTTCATTATAAATTAATTGAACGTTCATTGATGCACCAAAAGTAGTTCTGTCTTTTCTTATACCGATACTTACATAATCTTCAATTTTATGATTTTCTTTAAGTTTCCCAATTATTTCGACTCTTTCTTTAGGATTGGCATATAAATTTGCAGCTGGCATACCTATCATTTCTTCTGCTGATTTATATCTATACATCCTAACTGCCGATGGACTAACTTTTGTAAATATACCATTAATATCAGCCTGGAAATAAGCATCCTGAAGATTGTTGAAAATGTTTTGTAACTCGTGTTTGCTTTCTTTTATCTTTTCTTCAGCAAGTTTACGCTCGGTAATATCTCTAAAGTTTAGAACGATAGATTCAACTACAGTATCGGTAAGCATATTGCTAAAGATGGTTTCTACCCATTTCCAGCTACCAGATTTGGTTCGGTATCTGTATTCTAATTTGGGGACATAGGAAGGGTCGATAAATATTTTGTTTATTTCTGATAAAACCATTTCCAGATCATCCGGATGTGTATCTGATGCTGGATTTCCTGTAATATCTTCATTTTCATCATAACCAAACATTCTTTTGGTAGTCGGACTCACGTATTTAAATTCTCCTTTTTCGTCAAGCAATACAATGCCATCTGTTGATTTTTCAATCAATGATTTGAAATATTGTTCTGTTTTCCTTATCTTTTCTTCAACTAGTTTTTGTTCTGTTATATTTCTAACAATTACGGTTGTTCCTGCAAAATCTCCATTACTGTTTTTTAATATAGACATTTTTGCATTATACCAATTAGAACTATTATTGATCTCCAATGCATATTCAAATTGTTGAATGGTGAAAGTATCTTTTATTTGTTGAAGAGCTAAATCAATTTTTGCAACAATTTCTAATGGTAAAACCTGACTGTAATGTTTTTGTAAAAATAATGCTGGCGGCAAATAAAGTTCAGGATTATCTAAAGGATTATTATAATCAATGAATACACCGTTTTTATCTAAAACAAATACCAGATCACTCATTGATGAAAATACCGATTGCAAATGGAGTTCAGTTTCCCTGATTTTTTCTTCAGCAAGTTTACGTTCTGCTAAATCACGAATAATTAATTGTACTGCTTTTTTACCTTCCAGCATTATGGGTATCGCTTTTAATTCGACTACAGCAGCATTGCCATCGAATTTAAGTAATTTCTCTTCTATAAAAGGAAGGGTTGAATTTTCAATTGCTATTTTTTTCATTCGTTCAATCACCAGGGCTTTTGAATCGGGATGTACAAACTCAATAATAGGTTTACCAACGATACTATCATTTTCGTTGGCACCCAATATTTCATATGATTTTTTATTGGCAAATTTTACGATACCTTGTTCATAAATAACAATTGCATCAGGAGAATTTTCTACCAATTCCTTGTATTTTTCTTCGCTTTCTTTTATCTTTTCTTCCGTATTTTTACGTTCGGTGATGTCTTTTGCCAATACCTGAACTCCTTTTATATTTCCATTGGCATCTTTTATTATAGTTTGATTTGAATAAAACCATTTCCCTCCATTTGGGGTTGCTACATAATCTTCAAATTCTAATGTTTTATCAGTTTTGATGGCTTCATTAAATCGTCTGATATATTCTGCACCACTGACATCTCCAAAACATTCAATAAGCGATTTCCCAACATAATCTTCAAGTTTTCCCCCTAAATTATCCAGGGCTTTCTGATTAAAATACTGTATGCTTCCATCCAGACCATATACACCAACACCCAATCCGGAGTTCTCGACCATGAGTCTGTATTTTTCTTCACTTTCAATTAATGCTATTTCAGCTTGCTTGCGATCGCTGATATCAATTACAGTTCCGTTTACTTTTATTGGATTTCCATTATCATCATTAGATACTTTCCCTTTTACCGAAATCCAGTGTATCGATTGATCGGTCCATTGTATGCTGCATTCAAAGCTCAATAAACCGGTATTTAACAAATTGTCAAAAGCTGCCTTTACCATTGGCTTGTCATCAGCAATTACGTGTCCGAGCATTTTCTCAATGCCCCATAATGCTTGCTTTTCATTGTATCCGAATATCTGATCATGTCTTAAATTTCGTACAGATACCTCTTTTGTTCTATCCGGATCCATGGTTAAATCATGACTCCATGTTCCTATGTTACTTGCATCTAATGATAATTCAAGGCTTTCTTTTAAATGCAGAACTTCTGCTTCTTTCTGTTTATAATCTGTTATATCTCTTACGATACCCAAAAAACAATTTTCGTTTATCATTTTGGTACTGATTTCAGCTATGATTTTTGTACCATCTTTGCAAACCATCGTTCTTTCAAACAATTGTGCGTTGCCTTTTTTTAACGCATTAAAGCTTGAAGTTTGAGTAGGATGATCTTCAGGTTGTGTAACATCTTTAATATTAAGTTTTAAAATTTCTTCTCTGCTATATCCAAGCATTTCACAGCCTTTTGAATTTACTTCAAAATAGTTTCCTTCGGCATCAGTCAAAAAAACACCATCTGATGCTTGTTCAACCAGCGTACGATAACGGTTTTCGCTATCTTTTAGCTTTTCTTCTGTTTTCTTTTTATCTGTTATATCCTGTAAAATGCAATGTGTTTGTTTAAAATCACCTTTATCATCATATCCTATTCTTCCTTCAAAAGCAATAAACAGAATATCTCCATTTTTATGTATCATTTCGAATTCACTGTGTATCTGGCCTCTTTCTTTAAATAAAGGAAATCTTTTGCGAAAACCCTCCTGATAAACCGGAGTAAGAAAATCGCCAAACCATTTGCCAATGACTTCTTCAAAACTATACCCCAAGGTGTCGAGCCATTGCTGGTTAACTTCAATAAACTTACCATCAAAATCCAGCGACTGATAACCTAAAGGAGCTTTGTTAAATAATGTTTTATATTTTTTTTCAGTTTCTGTTAATGCAGTTCTGGCTTCTTTTTCTTTTAATGATTTAAGCGTAAGTTCTACGATTATTTCAATAAAACCTTTGATGAAATCCAGATATAAATGCAGTTTTTCTTTGGTCCAGACTGGCACTTTTTGTACAGCTGCAAGGTAGGCTGTTTCATCAAAACCATATTTCTTTGACTGTTGCCTGAAAAATTCTATATCCGGTTTTTCCAGAAAGAACTGTCCGGTAAAGAAATTACCATAATGTTTGCCATCAATAATAATTGGCGTAGCATTATCGACCAAACCGTGGGGACACTGATAACTTACCGCAGGATTTGCTTCGTGCAGATGATCCATGATGTATTGATCGCTCTTGATACATTCCTTTTCGCATTCAGGATGTATGCGGTGAAACTTTGTACATATATCCTGCCAGGCAACAGCAGTAAGGACTTTACCTTCATTATCAATAATAGCTGAAGGAAAAGAATATACTAAATTCAACTTTTCCTGCAAATTCTGTAACAAGGAAATGTTTATCAGGTCTTCTAATTTGTAATCCATAATGCAATTCATTGAATGGTTTTAAAATCAAAATAATATGCTATGCCAACACAGGCTTGAAAACTATAAGAAACTAAATGATAGCCACTAACCTGCCAGCCGGCAGGCTGGGACACAACGTCAAAAATTAATTTAAAAAATATTGTAAAAACATTTTAGTTGATTCTTAGCGACTTAATGTCTTTATAGCATGAAAAATCTAAGCCTTGATTCGCATAAACAGCCGGATTATTAATGTACAGCTTTTATTAGTAACATATTAAATCCATTTAAATCTGTACTGTAAAAGTAATATTTTTTTTAAAAAAGTTCATATAAATCAAATTATTTTTCATATATTTATTTTTTTAAAATTATTTATTTCGTCTCTCCGGAACTTTATCCATTTTTTTGTATCTGTTGTTTTACCCATATTTTGTCCCTACGGATGCATGTCATTAAGTTAAGGTTTGAAAAATAAATTTAATTTGCCCATCAGGGCATTAATAACAATAGAAAAAAACAATCTATAAATTGCGACTCTCTGCGGAATAGCTCAGCGGTACTCTGCGGTTAAATCTTTTATTACCGCAGAGAATCGCAAAGAATTTAAAAATTAGTTAATCAAGCATATTGCCATTTGTAAAATGATGTATAAGTCGTAAATCCCCTACAGAAAATCGTTGAATTATCAACTATATGTCTATTTATATTGATCTACAACGGAGAATATTCCTTAACTTAATGACATTGGGCTATGATGAATTTAGCTATCATCTCTCCGGACAAAACAGTATAAGTCATTTAAGCAATCTATATAATTTACCTATTCTGATAAAATATTCATCAGCATTTGCAGAAAAACATTATTTTTGATGAGAATTAATCATAAACGACGTTTTTTGGACGAAAAGACTTAATGTAGAATTTTAAAGAAGCATACATAATTTATCAAAATGAAAAAAACAATACTTATAATATTAGCACTTGCGACCTCATTCGGACTTGGTTTTGCTTTCAACAATTTAATCGTTGACAAAAAAAATGATAACGCTCAATTAAAAAGAGTAACTGGTATTGGCGGCATTTTTTTCAAGTGCAAAGACCCCCGCAAAATGAGAGAATGGTACAAGACACACCTGGGCTTACACACCAATCAATATGGAGCTGTATTTGAGTGGCGGCAAGGTGCTGATACAACCAAAAAGGGATTTACACAATGGAGTCCGTTTGCAGAAAAAACGAAATATTTCGAGCCTTCCACAAAGGATTTTATGATAAACTACCGTGTTGAGAATCTGGAAGCACTGGTTGTAGAATTAAAAAAAGAAGGGGTTACAATTACCGATACCATTGAAACCGTTGATTACGGAAAGTTTGTTCATATCATGGACATTGAAGGAAACAAAATTGAATTGTGGGAAGCAAACGATCTGGAATTTGAAAAACTTGGTGTACAAATGGGAAGCATGACAACCAAATGATGTATATAATCTTAGTTTCTTGGGCGATGGAAAATCTGATAAGCTAAATCTGATTACTCCCATTTAAAGATATCAAATTTATTTTTCGGTCGTTGATTGATTTTCCATTTGAAATTTTTCAACAATCTATCAGACTCAGCAAGTTCATTTACAGGGTATAAAGTTCCTTCAGGATTTTTAATAAAGGTAATGCTTTCAATTTGTTTGTTATTAATAAAAATCAACAAATCACTGGCTTCAGCTTTATTGATGCCAAGCAAATCATTACTGTTTTCTTCTTTCATATAATAAATGGTTTCCGAATTCCCTTTCACATTTACCTGGTACAATTGGTTATCCTCAAAAAAACCCTGCATGTTTTTCCCCTTTACCTGATTATATTGATTGGTATCACTCTGCGAAATAATAAATGCATTGCTCCGTAAAAACATTTCTTTCATTTTATTATTGCCTGAAAGCAAATGAATGGTATCAGCGGTAAGCTGATTTTCGTCAGTCCAAAGCACAGGATTATAATACATATTCATCAAAGAATCTTTCATAACAAACGAAAGAGAATCACAACTCCCCTGAATGTCAATTCTGAAAAATTTAACTTTATTATAAGCTAAAATCAACTCAATATTATCGGCTGTATCATATTTTGCTTTAAGTGAATCGGAATGTAAAAATAAAGAATCGCCATCATCAACGAAAATAGCCAATACACTGTCTGTCACCATCGATTTGTGAAATAATTCACTGTTTTCAAGATAATTACCTTTAATAATAATATTTTTAACAGTATCTATTAAGGTGACATTCATAAAGGCTTTGCCAAATCCGATTTTACGGTCGTAATACAGACTATCTCCATTAAGATGTTGATTTTTTGTCTGTAACCATGCATTTTTGCTAAATTGAGATTTATCTGTTTTCGTATTGTACCAGCCATTTTCGCAATAAATAGTATTTTCTTTACTCACAATAAATGTCGGACCATAAAAATAGCTGATTTCTGTTATGGTATTAAACATCAAAGTGTCTGAATCTATTGTATATTTTGGATTAACAAGCAAAACATCCTTTTTAAAGAAAAATTGTTTTTTACTGGTAAAGTAATAACCAATTTTACTGCATAAAACGTTTTCTTTCTCAACAATCTTACCACCAGTATTATAACTTGCAATACCAGTGTTTCTGTCATAATTAAGATAATCTGTAGTCAAAATAGTTTGATTATCAACTAATTTAACATTATTATATATTTCTGCAATTTTTGTATTTCCATCATACTTCAGTAAATCTCCATAAATATTTAAAGTGTCACTCATTCTGATTCTTACATTGCTAAATGCTTCAATTTTATTTTCTGCCTGAAAAAAATAGGCACTGTCACAATAAAGTTTCGTTCCTTCATGATTAAAAACTACATTCCCTACCAATACATTGATATCTTTATTTATTTCATGTGATCGCATAAGATCAGCAGCATAGGTAATATTCGTTTGTCCATGACCCCTCAATGGAAGAATTAGCAAGAAAAAAATTATATATTTTATAAGGTTTTTATATTTAAACATAATTAAACATTAAAAACCCACAGTTATATTGCTGTGGGTTGTTAAATTGTAATATTTTCAGTATCAAGCTTATTTGTCCCCTACTTTATTCTCAAAACTTCTGTCGTGCTTGCCTTCTCTTTCTTCACTATTATAATCTGAATCATCCTCCACATCTCCTTCTTCGATATGGTCTATTGCACCCACTCCATCAAACCATAGCTTGGTAATCTTTGGTATTTTGCTTCCTCTTACTTTTTGTGAAATTTCAACATAATAAAAGTT
>CAIUKU010000154.1 GCA_903899825.1 uncultured Bacteroidales bacterium
ATGAATAGAGAAATGCTAGCAAAATTAGGATGGATAAGATATCTCACATTAAATTCACATTATCATTTTGTTTAGGAGTGACTTTTTCATTAACGTTTTCAGGTTTGCCTAAGTTAAAAAGGTCAAATATTTAATTAAAAACTGATAATGTACAAAAAACCTTACTGCGATTAAATTCCTTGTCAAAACTAAATTTATACAAACATTATTATTTTTTTACAATTGCAATATCAGTTATTTCTGTGTCTTCATTAAACATTATCCTTTTATAAGTTTCACTGGATAGCTAAGCATTGAAATATAGAATATTTATTGATAGAAATGATGTATAAGTTAATTAGACAAGAAATACTTTTGAATAGTTTTTTTTGACAGAAATTTTTTATAATCAATAGCTTTTTTATACTATTCTGTAAATTTATCATACATTTGTAGTTATTTTAATGTTTAAACAAAATGAAGGTTTTTAAATTTGGAGGTGCTTCGGTTAACAATGCTGAAGCTGTAAGAAATGTTGCTGAAATTCTCAAAAAATTCAGAGGTGAAAAAATTCTTGTAGTGGTTTCTGCCATGGGGAAAACAACCAATGCGTTGGAAGAAATTTGTCAGGCTTATTTCAACAAAAGTATTCAAACTAAAACTTTATTAGATAAAGTCATGCACTATCACTTTAAAATCATTGATAATCTGTTCGATGATAAAAACCATGAGGTTTATTATGATATTCAACAGATTTTTGATGAATTATTGCATAAACTTATTTCACGGGCTTCTGAAAACTATGATTTTGAATATGACCAAATTGTTTCAAATGGAGAGTTGATTTCTACAAAAATTATAAGTCATTATTTAAATTTAAAAGGTTTTCAAAATCAATGGCTCGATGCCCGTGAGATTATCAAAACCGATACTTCTTACCGTGAAGGCAATGTGAACTGGCAGGAATGCATGCATAAAACCAATCATCTGGTAATTCCTTTCTTTGAAGTGAAAAACCCGAATGGATTTTTGATGATTACGCAAGGTTTTATAGGAAGTACTCCTGATGGGCATACAATAACCTTAGGTCGTGAAGGTTCAGATTATTCAGCTGCTATTTTTGCTTATAACCTGGCGGCAAGTGAAATGATAATATGGAAAGATGTTCCCGGATTGTTAAATGCTGATCCGAAGTATTATGATGACACACATAAACTGGATGCCATTTCATACCGGGAAGCCATTGAATTGGCATATTACGGAGCAACCATCATTCACCCTAAAACCATCAAACCACTCCAAAATAAGAATATTCCTTTGTATGTAAAATCATTTCTCCATCCTGAAAATGAAGGAAGTATAATTTCTAATCATGAAAATTCAGATGGATTGATCCCTTCTTTTATTTTTAAACAAAATCAAACATTATTATCTATTTCTCCAAAAGATTTTTCTTTTATTGCTGAAGAAAATTTATCTGATATTTTTGCAATTTTTTCTGAAAACAAGATTAAGATCAACCTGATGCAAAACTCTGCCATTAGTTTTTCAGTATGCTTTGATGAAAATGCAATATATTTCGGGTCATTGATAAAATCCCTGCAAAAAAACTATCAAGTGAGATATAACTTACATCTCGATTTAATAACGATTCGTCATTATGACCAACAAACAATAAATAAAGTAACAGCTAACCGTAAAGTATTGTTGGAACAACGTAGCAGAACAACTGCTCAAATGATTGTTGAGAATACTTTATTGCAAAACTGATGAGAAAATTGCTGAAAAATAAAATAAATTTACTAGTCCTTTGCTTCAAATGTCAGGCTAAGGTTTCCTTTAAAATTTACAGCTACTTTTATTGATTCAGGTGTTAAAAAAATATTTTCAATGTATAAGTCTTTCAATTGACCATTGAGTAAAATATTTTTTGTGATGTAATTATTGGTCAATTGTTTTTGAATCAAATCCTTGGACTGAGTAAGTTTTTCTCCCAGTGGAAAAACCAAACTGGGTTCTATCATTCTAATAAATTTGTTGTGTAATAACCAATTGGCTGTTTTAAGCAAGGTATTTTTGGTTTCTAATTCAAAATCTAATTCCGCAATTTTTACAGTTGCAGTAGTAGAATCATAAACAGGTTTTCCTGTAAAATAAATGATACCATTCAAACTCCCGGCTAATGTAGCCCCTATGATCATTTTATTGTTATTTCCATAAACTTTGATATCAGTAACGGTTATGGTTTTTTTATCCTGTGTAAAAGTTTTACCTTTTAAAAACTGTTTAGCAAGCGTATCTGCTGATTTATAGGAAATATCAGCCATTAAATTAATGGCAAAATTATTATCCAGCGTTTTAACCATTTTAAAATCAGGTAATCCTTTATTGGGTATAACTTTGGGTTCCTCTCCCATATATGATTCTATCAATGATTTTACGCCCATAGATATCTTAATTTTCCCATTCTGGCTTACTATAGGTGTTGAAGAAATTTCCTGAGGATTCAGCTTCAGCCAAAGATTATATTCATTATTAATTTTTATGGGTTTCTGCATGGTCAGCCAAATATCCTGAATATATTTACGCAATGAAAATTTTTGTTGAATCGCTTTGTCAATTTCATTGCTCACCAATGCCTGATTTTTTTTCAGGATTGAATTGGCAATAAACTTAATAGGTACATCAATGGGACCGATTTTAATAACCGGCGTACTCAACCATTCAAAACCGTCGGAAACGGTATACGTTGATATGGTCCAGTCTTTGTTTACAAAGAATGTCGTTTTGAATTTAAGTGCTATTTCTGCATTTATTTCGCGGTAGTCCGCAACATTTATACCTAAAATTTCCTTTTTAAAACCGGCTTTTATCCATAATTTTAAAGGGATGCGATAGGAAAGTAAATTGTTTTCATAGTTGATGTAAAAGTCTTCCTTTTTCCAGGCTTTCACCATGATATTATCATTATTGTTGTCTTCCAGACTATTATCTTCATATATTAAACCACTGAATTTTTTATTGATGCTATTTTGAATATCAATCAAATTTATATAGAACGGGAGGTTGATTACAGAAGGTTTAAGACTGAATGCGGGAGGTGTATAGGCTTCTTCAGGCCGGGTAATTTTTAATGATTTACAACTTATCAATGAAACTATTGTAAAAAATAATACAATAAAATAGTGTATCTTAAATAACTTTTTCATAAAGGTAATATTAAAAAGCAAAAGTAAATAATTATATTATATTTTTGTTTTCAAAATAAACAATAAGTTTTTTCTAAAAAATAAGGACTATTTTCAAATAATGTTATATATTTGCAATTCCATTGGGGCGTTAGCTCAGTTGGCTAGAGTGTCAGACTGGCAGTCTGAAGGTCATGGGTTCGACTCCCATACGCTCCACAAAAAAACCTTGTAAATCATTAAATTTACAAGGTTTTTTAATGCCTGATTTAATTATTTCAGGAAATTGGATGAACAACTTCAGAAATTGAAAGTAACGAATATGCCTTTTCAGCAGCCAGTTGTTCAGCCGCTTTAATTGAATAATCCTGTCCACTTGCAATAGTTTCTCCATCTACAGTCAATTCAACCTTATATTGCTTGTTATAACCATTTCCAATTACACCCACAACATTAAATCCAACAGTTTTTCTTTCCCGTTGTGTCCAATCAATGAGTTTACTTTTAAAATTCCATTGTTTATGTTCCAGTTCATCAATATCAAGATGCACTTGTATAATGCGATGAATAATAATCCGGTGGGTAAAATTAAATCCTTTGTCTAAATAGATGGCTCCTATCAGGGCCTCAAAAGTATCGCCTTCTATAGAACGATAAAGGTTATTTGACTCATTATCACGTTGTATAAGATGATTGAGTCCCATTTTTCTGGAAAGCTTATTTAAATTTGAACGACTTACAATTTTCGATCGCAATTCTGTTAAAAACCCTTCATCGTTGTATGGGTATTTTTTAAAAAGATAATCAGCAACTACAGTACTTAAAATAGTATCTCCCAGATATTCAAGTCTTTCATTACTTAATTTTACTCCCTTTCGTGTTTCCTGTGAAGCGGATTTATGGAGAAAGGCCAGCTTATAAATAAAAATATTCCCGGGATAAAACCCGAGAATATTTTTAATAGATTGGTACAATTGCTTGTCCGCAGAAAAATATGCTTTAAATATCGTTAAAAATGTCAAAACTTTTAGCGATTGAATTTTTTAAATATAAGAGATGCATTGTGACCACCAAAACCAAAAGCATTCGTTAATGCTACATTTACAGTACGTTTAACAGCCTTGTTAAAAGTAAAGTTTAATTTAGGATCTATTTCGGGGTCATCTGTAAAATGATTGATAGTAGGAGGAATAATATCATTCTTAACTGCCAGAATGGTAGCAATTGCTTCAGCAGCACCGGTAGCACCTAATAAGTGACCGTGCATTGATTTGGTTGAATTGATATTGATTTTATAGGCATGTTCTCCGAAAAGTCTTGCAATAGCCATAGGCTCAACAATATCACCTAGTGGTGTAGATGTTCCATGTGTATTGATATGATCTACAGCTTCAGGTTGTAAACCAGCATCTTCCAAAGCAGTTTTCATTGACATGTAAGCGCCTCTACCTTCAGGATGAGGAGCTGTCATATGATAAGCATCTGCAGAAAGACCTGCACCGGCAACTTCACAATAAATTTTAGCACCTCTTGCCAGAGCATGTTCCATTTCTTCAAAAATGAGTGCAGCGCTACCTTCTCCTAATACAAAACCATCACGGTCTTTATCATAAGGACGGGAAGCAGTTTTAGGATCATCATTCCGTGTTGATAATGCCTGCATAGCATTAAATCCACCTACACCGGCCTGTGAGCATGAAGCTTCTGAACCACCACAAACAAAAAGATCAGCTTTACCCAAACGAATATAATTAAATGCATCAGCTAAAGCATTAGCTGAAGAAGCACAAGCCGAAACCGTTGAAAAATTAGGTCCTTTAAAACCATGTATTATAGATATATGACCCCCAGCAATATCTGCAATCATTTTAGGAATAAAAAATGGATTGAACCTAGGGGTTCCGTCACCTTTTGCAAAGTCAGAAACTTCGTTATAAAATGTGTTTAATCCACCTATTCCGGATGCCCAGATAACACCGGCACGGTCAAGATCAATTTTCTCAATGTCTATTCCTGAATCTTTAATCGCTTCATTTGATGAAACGATTCCATATTGTGCGTATAAATCATACTTTCGGGCTTCTTTTCTATCGAAAAAATTATTCGCATCAAAATTTTTAACTTCACAAGCAAATTGTGTTTTAAATTTTGAAGCATCGAAATGTGTGATAAAATCAGCACCACTTATTCCATTAAGTAAAGCATCCCAAAATTCAGGAACAGTATTACCTAATGGAGTAAGCGATCCAAGACCTGTTACAACAACTCTTTTTAACTCCATCTAAAAATGAAATTTATTTAGTATTGTTTTCTATGTATGCAATAGCATCACCAACAGTGTTGATTTTTTCAGCTTGATCATCAGGAATTGCAATGTTAAATTCTTTTTCAAATTCCATGATTAGTTCAACTGTGTCAAGTGAATCAGCACCTAAATCGTTAGTGAAACTTGCTTCAGGTGTAACTTCGTTTTCGTCAACGCCAAGCTTATCGATAATGATAGCTTTTACTTTTGTTGAAATTTCAGACATTTTTTTTCTATTTTGGTTAAACGTGGGTGCAAAGTAACAAATTTATTGTCCGATAAACAAAAAAAAAGATGTTTTTTTACTAACATGGATTGTTAACTATAATTAAACCAATTATTTAAATAGTATTCAAATATGATATTTTTTTGTAAGCTTAGTGTTTAAAGAAAATTTGTTTAATTTTGTAGTTAAATCCTATATAATAGTTCTCATGCAAAAGTCGAACAAATTTTGTCAAAGTTGTGGAATGCCAATGAAAAAAGATCCTAAAAAAGGGGGATGTAATTCGGACGGAAGTATAAATCAAAAATATTGGTATTACTAAATTCCATAAATCAAAATTTTAAAAATCACAAAACAAACTAAATGATAAAAATCGCCATTTTAGCCTCAGGTAGTGGAAGTAATGCAGAACGTATTATAGATTATTTTTCAGCAAATAGGAATATTTGTTTTCCTTTTA
>CAIUKU010000155.1 GCA_903899825.1 uncultured Bacteroidales bacterium
AAATAATTAATAAATAAACAGTTAAAAACAAAATATAAAACTTATTGTAACTATCAAAAAATTATATATTTTTGCATTCTTTAATAGAAAATAAATTAATCATTAACACATAAAATTTTATGAAAAACACTTTAAAAACAGCATTGGTTTTGATGGCTCTTTTGGTAGCTATATCTTCTTCAAGTTTTGCACAGAAAAAAGCCAAACCATTCAAAGGTACTATTACCTATGAAATGAAATATAGTGGTGAAGGATTAGAACCTGCCCAAATTGCTCAAATGCCCAAAGAAAGCACGATAAAAATATACGAAAACTTAACCTTAACTGAACAGGGACCTGCGACCTTGATTACCAATGGTGACTTAAAAAAAGTATCAACAGTCATTGATCTTTCATCTTATGGAATGAAAAAATATCTCATTGTCCAAAAACAGGAAGAAATAGAAAAGGAAAACAAAGGTACTATCATCAAATACTTAGATGAAACCAAAGAAATTTTAGGATATAAAGTTAAAAAAGCAGAAATTACTTCAACACCTAAAGAAGACGAAGAAGAAAGTGCCGGTGCAAAAATTATTGTTTATTATACCGAAGAATTGGGTTCTGATTTGGTAAATTTCGGAAATCAGATGTTTCATGGATTAAACGGCGTTGCATTAGAATATGAAGCAGTTAGTCCCAAAATTACCATTAAAGGTGTTGCAAAAACTGTTGAAAAAGGTAAAGTAAAAGAAACAGATTTTCTTATCCCAACTGGTTGTACTGAAACTACTATGGAAGAATTTCAAGCAGAAATGAAAGCCTTACAAGGTGGTGGTGATGAATAATATACTCATTCTATGAAATTTTAGCCTTTTTATCTCCGGATGAAAAGGCTTTTTTTATCATATTTCTTTATACTTAGCTTACATTCATTTTTTTTATTTAATTTTGTTTTTAATTGCAAAATAGCACACCATACATGTCAAACTCCAATAATATCAGCAAAAAGAACGTTTTTAAAAACAAATTAGAGGTAGAACCTAACATCTCTAAAAAGAAAAAAGAATCCAAAAATTCATTTGAAGGCTGGGGAAACTTTTTTGGCAATGAAAAATTGCACAAAGTTTTAGGTGTTTTCTTTGTTTTACTTGCTCTCTTTCTTGCCTTTTCTTTTGTCTCTTTTTTCTTTACCTGGTGGATGGATTTCGATAAAGTTTCCAACAAATCATTACATGATATTCTATTTGACAATACATTAGAAACCAGTAATTTGTCCGGAAGATTAGGTGCTGCTTTGGCCCATGTATTTATTAAAAAATGGTTTGGCATTGCCTCTTTCGTTTTTATCTTTTTGTTTTTTATAAGTGGACTTAAATTGTTAAAAATCAATTTACTAAAACTATCATTAGCTTTTAAATATTCATTTTTTATTTTAATTTTTGCTTCTGTTAGCTTTGGTTTTATTTTTAAAGCTGACAATAATGCAATTTTAGGTGGTGTATTTGGTTACGAAGTGAGTAGCTGGCTTGAAGGTTTACTAGGGAAAATCGGGCTTGCTATTTTACTGATTTTTGCATTTGTTTCGTTTATCATAGTTGCTTTTAATACCTCTTTCCATTTTTCAGGGAATAATAAAAATAAAGAAGAAAATGTGGGGGATGATTTGAATAAACCTTCGGGAAATAATTACAAAACGATTGAAAATGAAGAAAAAGATGAAGAAACTGAAGATGAAAGCAATGAAGAACCGATTAATTTAGATTTCGAAGTAATTTCGAATCCACAAAATGCTGCTAAGCCCAAAACAATTATTGACAACAAAGACAATGTTTTGTTTATAGTTGAGACTTCCAAAGAAGAAACAGTAGAAGAAGAAATTGAAGAGGAGGATAGCGAAGAGGATGCTGAAAATGAAATGGTGATGGAGCACAAAACCATTGACAGTGCGTACGATCCCCGTCTCGATTTAAGTGAATATCAATTCCCTACTTTGGATTTGATGGCTGATTATAACGAAAATCCTTCTTCTGTTCAAAATGATGAGTTGATCTCCAATAAAAATAAAATTATTGAAACCTTAAGAAATTATTCCATTGAAATAATTCAGATCAAGGCAACCATAGGTCCTACAGTTACACTCTACGAAATAGTTCCTGCACCCGGTATCAGAATTTCAAAAATTAAAAACCTGGAAGATGATATTGCTTTAAGTCTGTCAGCCCTTGGTATTCGTATTATTGCACCTATACCAGGAAAAGGAACCATAGGGATAGAAGTCCCCAATAAAAATCCTCAGATTGTTTCCATGAAAACCATGTTGAGCAGTGAAAAGTTCCAGAATTCAAAAATGGAGCTACCCATTGCCATTGGGAAAACGATAGCCAACGAACCTTTTATTGCAGATTTGGCAAAAATGCCTCACTTATTGATGGCTGGTGCTACCGGACAGGGTAAGTCAGTAGGTTTAAATGCGATCATTGCCTCTCTTTTATACAAAAAGCATCCGGCTGAGATCAAATTTGTAATGGTCGATCCTAAAAAAGTTGAATTGTCATTGTTTAATAAGATTGAAAGACATTTTCTGGCAAAACTGCCCGATTCAGAAGAAGCGATTATTACAGATACCAGAAAGGTTGTCCGTACACTCAACTCCCTTACCATTGAGATGGACCAGCGTTATGATTTATTGAAAGAAGCCCAGGTAAAGAATATCAAGGAATACAATACCAAGTTTATTTCACGTAAACTGAATCCCAACGATGGTCATCGTTTTTTACCCTATATCATTCTGGTTGTGGATGAGTTTGCCGATTTAATGATGACAGCCGGCAAAGAAGTTGAAACACCTATCACCCGTCTGGCTCAATTGGCAAGAGCCATTGGTATTCATTTAATTATTGCCACCCAGCGCCCTTCTGTAAATATTATTACCGGAACCATAAAGGCTAACTTTCCGGCCCGTGTTGCTTTCAGGGTTATTTCCAAAATTGACTCCCGTACTATTCTTGATACGGGCGGAGCTGATCAGTTAGTAGGTCGTGGGGATATGCTGCTTTCTACGGGTAATGAGTTGATCCGTTTACAATGTGCATTTATTGATACTCCTGAAATTGAAAGTATTGTTGACTTTATAGGTTCTCAGCGTGGTTATACCACTCCGTTTAATTTACCTGAATACCTTGACGAAAACAGTGAACCTAACAAAGACTTTGATCCTTCACAAAAAGATGAAATGTTTGAAGATGCAGCCCGTATCATTGTGGCACACCAGCATGGCTCTACTTCATTGTTGCAACGTAAACTGAAATTAGGCTATAACCGTGCAGGCCGTATAATTGATCAACTGGAAGCTGCGGGTATAGTAGGTCCTTTTGAAGGCAGCAAGGCACGTGAAGTAAAATACAAGGATGAAATAGCGTTGGAACAATATTTGAGAGAGAACAGGTAAAAGAGTACTTAGAGTACTTGGAGTACTTAGAGTACTTGGAGTACTTAGAGTACTTAGAGTACTTAGAGTGAAAAAGAAGTACTTAAAGTGCCTGGAGTACTTGGAGTACTTAAAGTGAAAAAGAAGTATTTAGAGTGAAGAAGAAGTACTTGGAGTGCCTAGCGTATTTAAAATACTTATTGTTATAAAGTAGCATATAGAGTGCCTAGAGTACTTAAAGTGTCTTTAATACTTAGAGTTAAAAAAAGTTACTTAAGTATTTGGAGTTAAAAATAGTGGCTTAGGTCAATTATAAATTACATGGATAATAAAGAATTTAGCAGGCAATTAGAAATCAGGACTAAAAAATTTGCAGTATTAATTGTAAAACTTTCAACTGCATTACCTAATAATTCTGAAGGATTTGTTATCCGAAATCAGATCACAAAGTCAGGTACAAGTATTGGCGCTAATTATCATGAAGCAAACAGATCGAGGAGCAAACCTGATTTTTATAATAAAATAAAAATATGTGAAAGTGAGACAAGTGAGACTATTTATTGGCTTGAAATAATTAAAGAATTGAATTGGAACAAACCAGAAGATATTGAACTAATTTATTTAGAAGCCAACGAATTGCTCGCTATTTTTACTTCTATTTCTAATAAATTAAAAAGTACTTAAAGTTAAAAAAAAGTACTTAAAGTGCCTAAAGTACTTGGAGTACTTAAAGTTAAAAAAGAAAAGGACAAATTGAATTGAATGAAAATGGATGAATTTAGTATTTTAAGTATTTCAAGTACTCCAAGTACTCCAAGTACTCTAAGTACTCTAAGTACTCCAACTACACTCAATACTAAACAAATAATAAAAAAACAATGAATAAATTAAATCTCGCTGGCTTTTTAATGATGCTTATGTTTATCAATTCTTCCATGTCGCAGGTAGTTGATGAAAAAGCAAATGCAATACTGGATAAGGTTTCAGTAAAAATGAAATCCTATACTGCCATGAAAATAGAGTTTACCTACACACTCGACAACAAAGCTGAAAAAATACATCAGAGCAAAACAGGAGTTGTTACCATTAAGGGAGACAAATATTCGCTTATGATTCAGAAACAACGGATTATATCTGATGGGAAAACCGTCTGGACCTATATACCTGATGCTGAAGAAGTGCAGATCAACAATGTGAATACCAAAGACGACGAAGCCTTGAATCCGGCTAAATTACTGGCTACCTATAGCAAGAACTACCGTGCAAAACTGATAAAAGAAGTTAACCAGGCCGGAGTAATGACTCAGATAATTGATTTGGTACCTATCAAGGGAAAGAATTTTTTCAAGGTAAGGTTGAATATTGATAAAACAAAACTTCAGGTTTTAAGCACCGAAATTTTCAACAAAAACGGCAGCACTTATGCTTATAAAGTCAATAAATTTACACCCAATGTTAAGGCAAGCGATGCTGATTTTACTTTTAAAGCCAGCGATTTCCCGGGTGTGGAAATCAATGATATGAGGTAGCATTTGATTGTTTATTCTCACAATGCACAGTGAAGCTGGTAAGATTTTTAATTTATATTTTAATTAGCATCAAAAAGTATGATATAAATACTTTTTTTTAGGAAAAA
>CAIUKU010000156.1 GCA_903899825.1 uncultured Bacteroidales bacterium
GCTGTAGCATTCATTTTGCTTTTTTAAATCATTAAATTTATCAATAAATAACTGAAATATGGGAAATGCTAAGAATTATGATTATCTGATAATAGGTGGGGGGATCATGGGATTAACAATTGGTTTTGAACTTCGTAAAAAATATCCTGAAAAAACAATTGCTATCATAGAAAAGGAAGAAGATGTTGCAATGCATGCCAGTGGTAGAAACAGTGGTGTTTTACATGCAGGTTTTTATTATACATCCAGTTCATTGAAAGCCAAGTTTACCGTAGATGGTAACAGAATCATGAAAGCTTTCTGTTATGAAAACGGTATTCATGTGAATGAGTGTCACAAGGTGGTTGTTGCCAGCGATGCCAGTGAACTGGAAGCATTGTATGAACTTGAACGCAGAGGCAAACAAAATGGTGTAGATATTAAGCTGATTGATGAAGAAGAATTGTATAAAATAGAACCAAATTCAAGAACCTATAAACACGCACTTTATTCACCAACAACAGCCAGTGTTGATCCTATTGAGGTTTGTCAGAAAATAAAAGAGATATTAATTTCAAAGAATGTAGATTTCTTTTTTAATAACAAATATATTAAAAAGGAAAATGAATATGTAATGACCAATCAAAATACTTTTAAAGTTGGATTTCTGATTAATGCTGCTGGTTTGTATGCTGATGTAATTGCCCGTGATTATGGTTATTCCAAAGACAGGATTATCATTCCTTTTAAAGGGATTTACCTTAAATACAGCGGAAGTGATATGCCCATCAGTACCAATATCTACCCTGTTCCCAATTTACTGAATCCATTTCTTGGGGTACATTATACCGTTACTTCCCATAATCATGTTAAAATAGGGCCTACATCTATTCCCGCATTCTGGAGGGAAAACTACGATGGATTCAGTAATTTTAAACTGAATGAATTTCTGCAGATTACCTATTACGAAGCCATTTTGTTTATTACCAATGCTTTTAATTTCCGCAAGTTGGCCATCAACGAAATCAAGAAATACAACCGTAAACATTTCGTTAGTCTTGCCAAAAAACTAACTAAAAAGGTTGACGAAGACCTCTTCAACGACTGGCTGAGACCTGGTATCAGAGCACAATTACTCAACAAAAAGACCCGTGAACTGGAAATGGATTTCGTGGTAGAAGGTGACAGCAAATCCCTACATTTGTTAAATGCCGTATCGCCGGCTTTTACCTGCAGTTTTTCGCTTGCTAAGTTTTTGGTAGATGAAAAAATCAGCAGTTAATTATTAAATTGTATTCATGTAAAAGACTTTGAAGCTGTCTTACTAGAAAGACAGCTTTTTTTATTAGTTTTTCTTCTGTTTTTTTAATTCAGAAAAGAAGAATGGCGCAAGCTTTTCAATCGGATGAAATAATATAGATTCATTTCTTATATTTTCAGGAATTATTATTTTTTTTGAATCTAAACGATTTGTTAAATAGAATAAAATACTTAAAATTAAGGCAATTTTAAGAACACCAAATAAAATACCAGCTAATTTATTGATAAATCCTAAAGATGCCAGACTGAAAGCTTTATCTATTAATCTTGCTGATAAATGGATTAATATAACAACAGCAATAAAGGTGATAATAAAAGCCAAAATACCTGTATACTTCCCATTTAGTCCGATTTTATCACCAATAAAAACTGAAAATCGGAAAGACAAATAAATGCCTAAGATTAAGGCAAGCAAACCTGCTAATTCAACTACTAGTCCATTTACATAGCCTTTGTAAGCATACCATATCAATGGAATCAATAAAATAATATCAATACTATTCATTTTATTTTCCTTTCAATCGCCTGGTTAACTCGGTTGCATAAACAAAATCATTAATTTCTTTGTTATCCGTATGTAAGATTGAATTTTTGTCACCTTCCCACCATAAACTGCCTTTGTAAATAAAAGCAATTTTGTCTCCAATTTCAATCACTGAATTCATATCATGGGTATTGATAACCGTTGTAATTTGGTACTCTTGTGTTATCTCACTGATAAGATTGTCAATTACTATTGATGTTGCAGGATCCAGACCAGAATTTGGTTCATCACAAAATAAATATTTGGGATTGGCAGCTATTGCGCGGGCAATAGCTACACGTTTTTTCATACCACCACTTATTTCAGAAGGAAAAAGTTTGTTTACGTTTTCAAGATTTACTCTTTTCAAGCAAAAGTTTGCCCTTTCAATTTTTTCGCTATTTGTCATCTCAGTAAACATTGACAAAGGGAAAACTACGTTTTCTTCAACGTTCATTGAATCAAATAATGCACCACCCTGGAATAACATGCCTATTTCCTGTCGGATTTTCTTTTTTTCTTCATAAGAAATATCTGAAAAAGGACGTCCGTCAAAATTTATGCTGCCTTTATCAATAGGGAAAAGACCAACCAGGCATTTCATTAAAACCGTTTTCCCTGATCCGCTTTGTCCTATTATCAAATTGGTTTTACCTTTCTCAAATTTTACATTGATATTTTTTAAAACCTCATGGTTATTAAATGATTTTGATACATTGATGGCTTCTATCATGCTAAAAGTAATTGTGTGAGTATCAAATTAAATAATATTATCATAATACTGCTATTTACAACCGCTTTAGTACTGGATCGTCCAACTTCTAATGCTCCTCCTGAGGTATAATATCCATAATAACCCGAAACGGATGCCGTTAAAAATGCAAAAACTACAGTCTTGATTAAAGCATACGTTATGTCAAACATTTTGAATTGGTATTGTAATCCATATACATAATCATTTGTTGCAACTAAACCCGTTAATGATCCTGATAGCCATCCACCGGATATAGCCAAAAACATACTCACTAAAATTAAAAAAGGATAAATAATTATAGAAGCAATTATTTTCGGTAAAATTAAAAATGCAGCTGGATTAATTCCCATAATTTCCAATGCATCAATTTGTTCGGTTACACGCATGGTGCCAATTTCAGATGCTATGCGAGAGCCCACTTTCCCTGCAAGTATTAAACTTACTATGGTGGGTGAAAATTCAAGAATTACTGATTTTCGGGTTGCAAAACCAATGGTATATAAAGGTATTAATGGGCTGTCGACATTAAAAGCCATTTGAATGGTTACCACTGCTCCCATGAATATAGAAATAATTGCCACAATACCCAGTGAATCAAGTCCTAAATTATCCATTTCAAGCAAAAGTTGTTTTTTGTAAATGGACTGTTTTTCGGGTTTCCGAAAAACTTGTTTCATTAAAACTAAATATCTACCAACTTCCGATAATATCTTCATGTTTTTATTAAATATTTTGGCTAAATTAAACATTTTTCCAATTAACAAAACTATAATAATTGCTAATAAATCAACTTAAACAATAGTTTTTATTAATTTTGCAAATAAATTATTATATTTTATTAGAATGAAAATACTACGTAATTTCAAACTCATCACTCTATTTGCTTTAATTGCAATTTTTTTTATAGCTTGTGCTTCTGAAAAGCACCGTCGTAAAAAAAAATGTATGGAATGCCCTTCTTTTAGTCATTCACTAATTATTAAAAATGAAAGAGCTTAAAGAAATTATTGTTGAGTATATTCCTGAAAAGGCAATAGATATTGTAGTTGATTTAATTTCAACAAACAATGTTCAGCTTAATATTTGCAGAAATAGAAAGACAAAATTAGGAGATTATCGCCCTCCACAAAATGGATATTTATATCATAGAATATCAATTAATTATAATTTAAATGCGTATGAATTTCTGGTAACACTTATTCATGAGTTTGCACATTTATTTGTATGGAATAAACATAAAAATAATGTAGAACCTCATGGTAAGGAATGGAAAACAACTTATTACAGTTTGCTTATGCAGTTTATTGAACAAAATATTTTCCCTGAAGATATTAAAATGGCAATATTAAAAATTGAAATTGCTCCCGAAAATGCAAAATTAGAAATGGGTAGAGCAATGCAGAAATATACCCAAAATACTCAAAATACATTATTTGTGGAAGAAATACCTTTGAATGCACGTTTTCAAACAACAGATGGGAGAACATTTCAAAAGATAGAAAAACTAAGAAAAAGATACAAATGTATATGTCTGAACGACAAAAGAAAATATCTTTTTCATCCATTGACTAAAGTTGTTTCGTTTAATTGAAAAATAATTGTATACTTTTGCAAAAAGAAAGCAAATGAAAAATAATTTTTGTGTTATCATGGCTGGTGGAATTGGTTCTCGCTTTTGGCCTATAAGCAGAACATCTCAGCCAAAACAATTCATTGATATTTTAGGTTCAGGAGAAACACTTATTCAGCAGACATTTAAAAGATTTGAAAGAGTTTGTCCCAGTGAAAATATTTACATCGTTACCAATGAAATCTATCGTGATCTTATAAAAAAGCAAATACCTCATATCAATGATGATCAAATTGTATGTGAGCCAACACGTAGGAATACAGCTCCTTGCATAGCTTACGCTAATTATAAAATTTTGCAGATTAATCCGGATGCAAATATCATAGTTGCGCCCTCCGATCATATAATTTTAAAGGAAGATGCTTTTATTGAGGTTATTACAACAGCTTTAAAAGTAACTGAAAAAAACGATTATCTGGTAACTTTAGGAATTAAACCGAGCCGGCCCGATACAGGTTATGGTTATATTCAATTCAATAAACAAATTGTTTCAATTGACGATATTAGTATTAATAAAGTAAAAACATTTACTGAAAAGCCTGCATTGGAAATGGCAAAATCTTTTCTGCAAAGTGGTGATTTTTTGTGGAATGCCGGTATTTTTATTTGGTCTTTAAAAAGTATTATGAAAGCTTTTGAGAAATATTTACCGGAAGTGGATACTATTTTTAAAGAAGGTTTAGCATTTTACAATACCAAAAATGAAGAGAATTTTATTAAAAATGCCTATACAATCTGCAAGAATATTTCGATTGATTACGGGATAATGGAGAAAGCAGATAATGTGTATGTTCTTTCTTCAGATTTTGGTTGGTCTGATTTAGGAACCTGGGGATCTTTATATGAAATCCGTAATAAGGACGATAAAGGGAATACAATAGTAGGTAAAAATGTAATGACTTATAATTCAAGTAATTGTATTGTAAATATGCCCAAAGATAAATTAGTTGTGATACAGGGATTGGATGATTATATTGTAGTAGAAGATGACAATATTCTTCTTATTTGTAAAAAAACAGAAGAACAGCAAATCAGACAATTTGTAAATGATGTAATGAGTGAGAAAGGTGAAAAATTTGTATAATTTTAAAGACCGTTATATTTTGGCATTTAATTAATAAAAAAAGAGGGAATAAATCTATGTACTTATTCCCTCTTTTATTATATTTA
>CAIUKU010000157.1 GCA_903899825.1 uncultured Bacteroidales bacterium
ATACCAACAGAACCTACAATAGTATGGGCGAATATTACGATGCCAACGGAAATATTAAATATTACAATAACCAAACAGATAATTATCAGCAAGATAATTATCAATTGCTTATTTCACATGAAATAAATAAAAACTGGAATTTAAATGCTGCTTTACATTACACTAAGGGATATGGTTATTACGAAGAATATAAATCTCAGGAAAAATACAGCAAATACGGACTCGACAATGTTTATACCGCTCATGATACTATTAAAAAAACTGATTTAATTCGCCGAAAAATTTTAGATAATGATTTTTACGGATACACTTTTGCCATTAACTATGATAATCATAAGCATATATCTGCTGTAATTGGTGGAGCATGGAACCGTTATATTGGCGATCATTTAGGAAATATTATCTGGATGCAACACAATGGAAATAATCCAATAAATTATGAATGGTATCGCAACGAAGGTTTGAAAAATGATTTTAATATCTATTCAAAAATAAATTATCAGTTTACAGAAAAATGGAGTTTTTATGCGGATTTGCAATTAAGAACCATCTATTATAAAATAAGCGGATTTGATGATAATTTGGCTTTAATTCAGCAAAGACATGAATTTAGCTTCTTTAATCCTAAGTTTGGTGCCTATTATCAGCTGAATAAGAATAGCAATATGTATGTTTCATTTGCTATTGCTAATCGTGAACCTGGCAGAAGTAATTTTGTGGATGCTGTTTCATCAAAAGCTTTTCCGGTTCATGAAAACATGCAAAATATTGAGTTAGGTTATAGCCTGAAAAAGAACAATTTTTATTTGAGATCAAATCTTTTTTTGATGAATTATAAAAATCAATTGGCATTAACAGGTGAAATTAATGATGTTGGTGATGCCGTTATGGTAAATGTTCCTGAAAGCTATCGCATGGGAATTGAAATTACAGCAGGAGCTAAAATTATTAAAAATCTGAAATGGGAAGCCAATATTGCATTGAGTAAAAACAAAATTCTTAACTTTACTGAATATGTTGATGATTGGGATACTGGATTACAACATAAGAAATTCCTGGGAAAAACAGATCTTGCTTTTTCACCAGAAGTTATTGTTAACAATCAATTTACTTATGAATTCTTCAAAAAATTAGAAATGACCTGGATAAGTAAATTTGTTGGAAAGCAATTTATTGACAATACTTCAAGTGAAGAAAGAAAATTAAAACCTTATTTTTTAAATAACCTAAGAGTCAATTATAAGTTTTCTACAACTTTTATAAAACAAATAAATATGTTTTTTACATTGAACAATGTATTGAATATTAAGTATGAAACCAATGCCTGGGTTTATAGGTATTATTCAGCTAATAAACATGAAGTTATGGATGGTTATTTTCCTCAGGCAACCAGGAATTTTATGTTAGGTTTAAATTTAAAATTTTAAGTCCATTTTAACTTAATTTAACGGACGAAACTGATATTTAAATTCAAATGCACTTACTTTTGTACCATAATTAATAACATTATTCTAAATTTAAAAAATTAAAAAATGAAAAAAATATTTGTATTTGCATTTGCAATTGCATTGATATGTGGTTTAACTTTAAATGCACAAACTCCACAGAATCCAAAAAAAGAAATGAAAAAAGAAGTTGAAGCTAAATTAAAAGTAAAAGAAGCTAATATTGAAGTAAAAGAAGCTAATATTGAAGTAAAAGAAGCTAAAACAGTTGTAAAAGATACTAAAAAAGACCTTAAAAAAGCTGAACTAAAAGAAGCTAAAGCAAAAAAAGAAGTGAAAAATTTGAAGTAAAGTAATTAGTTTTTACCTATTTTTGAAAAAGAGATTGTTTCTTTACGAGACCATCTCTTTTTTTTATTCAATCACTTTTTTTATAAAAAAAATTATGTAGGTTTGCAGTATTAGTTGGAATTGAATGATAAATATTTAATCACTTTTAAATTAATATATTATGGATGGAAAAACCTATGCTGAAAAAATATTTGATGCTGCAAAAGGCAGCATTGTATTTAAAAAACCGGATATTGTATTGACGCATGACAATACTTCGAGTATAGAAAAAACGTTTATTAAAATGGGAGGGACAAAAGTATTTGACCCTGAACAGTTATTGATTGTTCTTGATCATAATGCACCTCCGACAGATGCAAAATTAGCAAATGACTACCAAAGAATACGTGAGTTTGCTACAGAACAGGGAATTAAAAAATTCCATGACGTAGGGCAGGGGATATGTCATCAGATTATGGCTGAATATGCAAAACCAAAGATGTTAATAGTAGGTAGCGACAGTCATAGTTGTACTGCTGGTGCATTCAATGCATATGCTGCAGGTATAGATCGTACAGAATCAGCCGGTTTATGGAAACAGGGCGAAACATGGTTTAGAGTTCCTGAAACGATTAAAATAAAACTTAGTGGTAAATTACCCAAAGGTGTATATGCAAAAGATCTGTCTTTATGGATTATTGGAATGATTGGATCAAGTGGTGCAGATTATATGTCAATTGAATTTCATGGAGAAGGTGTTAACAGTCTGAGTATTTCCGACCGTATGACATTGTGTAACCTGGCTTCAGAAATGGGTGCCAAAAATGCAGTATTCCCTTCAGATGAAATTTTAGAAACACATTTCGGGACAAAGTTGGAAGGAATTTGGGCAGATGAGGATGCAATTTATGCACAGGAAATCAAGATTAACCTGAATGATATTTTTCCTGTAGTTGCGGCTCCTCATAATGTTGACAATGTTAAAGCTGTTTCGGAAGTTCAGGGAACCAAAATTCAACAAGCATTGATTGGCACCTGTACCAATGGACGATTGGAAGATTTGCGTGAAGCTGCTGAGGTATTAAAAGGCAAAAAATTGCCAAAAGATTTTCAACTTTTGGTAATCCCTGCTTCTAAAGCTATTTATTTACAAGCGATGAAAGAAGGTCTGATTGAAATATTTATGGAAGCTGGTGCAAATGTACTTGCTACTTCTTGTGGCCCATGTCTTGGTACAGGACAAGGTATACCTGCTGATAACATCAATGTAATTTCTACCGCCAATCGTAATTTTAAAGGAAGAATGGGTAATCCAAAATCAAATATTTACCTGGCTTCTCCGGCTACTGTGGCTTATTCTGCTTTAAAAGCTGAGATTTGCGATCCAAGAGGAATCATTGGAATTGATAAGTTCCCATACAAAGCTGAACAAAGTAAAACTGTTGAAGTAAAAGCCGGTGAAAACCGATATGAAAAATCAATATGGAATTATGCTGATGTAGATAATCTGAATACTGACCAGATGTTTGCTGGAAATCTTACCTATCAGATTGCCAGTTCAGAAGGAGATAAAATTATGCCTTATCTGTTCAAAGGCTTTGATGATACTTTCGCTGAAAGAGTTCAAGCTGATGATATTCTTATAGCCGGTGCAAATTTTGGTTGTGGTAGTTCACGTGAACATCCTGCTGTAGGTTTGGCTTATGCAAATGTTAAAGCCGTCATTTGCAAATCAGTGAATCGTATATTTTACCGCTCTTCTGTAAATCAGGGACTGCCAATTATTGTTTTACCGGAAGTAGTTGATGCCTATAAACAGGGTGATGAAGTATTACTTGACTTTGTAAAAGGTGAGATCAAAGTGGGTGGAAAAATATTTAAGTTTGCTCCTTTACCTTTAAAATTAATGGGAGTATTCAATGCGAAGGGTCTGGTTAACTATATAAAAGGTAATTAATAAATTGAAATTTAATTATTTAAAAAAGTATAAGCCGTTGAGTATTATTTGCACTTGACGGCTTTTGATTTGAAATAATAGCAAAAATATAACGAAAAGAAAGATTTTTATAAGCTTAAATAACTTCGAAACATTGCTTTTCAACCCAACCATTGCTGCCATTGGCAATTCTGATTTTTACCCAGTTGTTCAATTCATCCAGAAGTAAAACTTTTGTGCCTTCATGAATAACAAATTTATCTGCTCCTTTTTCGTCAGGTGAACTTTTTACTGTTACAGTTGGAGTGAATATAATTGCTTGGTTTTTAGCATTAATATTGCTATATTGTCTGTAAGCAAAATGTATTGAAAAAACAGTAATAATAAACAAGGAGCATCCAATCCAGAAAGAAATCTTCTTGATTTGATAAGTGGAAGAGGATAAGTAAATAAATAATGTAACAAAGAAAAGACCAATTGCAATTATGCTGACAATTGACCAGTTATCATATGATAGTAAATTGGATAAAAGTA
>CAIUKU010000158.1 GCA_903899825.1 uncultured Bacteroidales bacterium
TCACCATACACCTCATCATTCACTTTGATCACAATATCCAGATTCCCAAGTTTATCACCAGGCAAATCTTTAGGGAAATTGAAAACAACATTTCCTTCACTATCAGTTCGTAGCGTTTTGTCAATTTGTAATTTGCCAAAATACCTGTTAACAAATAACATTATTTCTGCATCTTTCAACACCACAACGCCTGTTGGTTCATTAGCTATAACAGCTACTTTAACCTTATTAGTTTTTACATCAAAATTCAAATTAATTTTAACTAATTTACTTTTACTGGGATCTGTTTTTGAAAGAACCTGAACATATTTTTTATTAAAACTTCTGATGTAAGAAATCACTTTCCAGCGTTCTTCTTCTGGTAATGTATTTTTGAAATTGGGCATCGCATTTCTACCTACATTAAGAATATATATTAATTCTCCATCGGTTAATTCCTGAGTTATTGCAGAAGCCAAATCAGGTGGAGGAGGGTTTAAAGTTTTAATACCATTCCCTTTTCCGATGTCCCCATGACAGGATTTGCAATTTTTTGTATAAATGGCTTCTCCTTCTTTAGCTGTATTATTATCAAATTTAATATAACTATTTTTTGCTTTTTTATCGGCAGGAATATCCCAACGCTGTGCATTTATTTGTAAACTAAAGAAAGCAGTAATTATAAATGCAGTAATGATTTTTATGTTGATGTTTTTTCTAAGCATAATAAATGTTTTAATTGTTTTCTTTTTCGTATTGCTCAATCGTTTCCTGAACAGGTATAATTGGTATAAGCTTCGATAAAGAGGTAATTATTATTAATACTAAAACTATAGGTGCAAGTGTAATAAGTGACTCTGTGAGCGTGGGAGTATATACTTTAAATGATAATGGAACATTTTGTATTGGCAAAAAGGGATGTTCCATTGTTGGAATTACGATGATATATCTTTTAAACCATGCTCCGAATATTACAAACAACGCAATGATTAACATAGGTGATGGTTTTCTCATCTTTTTAAACAACAATAAAATGATTGGAATGATAAGTCCGAAAAGCTGAACTGACCAGAATAAAAAAGCATGACTTCCGCTAAATAAATCATGTAAATGCATGGCTTCAAATTTTTTCATTTTATAGCCGGGTACCATGTATTCATTCAGATTAAAATACAGATAAACTAAAGAAACCAGCACTAAAAGCTTACCCATTTTATCGAAATGCAGCTCAGTTATGTATTCTTTCAGATTATATGAGTTCCTGTAAACATACATGGCAATAATAACTGCAGCTGATCCCGAAACAAAAGCACCTGTTACGAAATAAGGCCCGAATATACTGCTATCCCAGCCAACTCTGGATGTGCTGGCAAATAACCATGAAGTTACAGTATGTATAGCCAATGCTACAGGAATAATTAAAATTGATAAAATAAAAATTGATTTTTTGATAATGCTTTGTTGTTCAATGGATCCAACCCAGTTAAGAGAAAGTATTTTATAAATATTCCTGAGAAATTTGGGAATCTTATCAAATTTATCATAACAGATCTTCATATCTGGAATTAATGGCAAATAAAGCAATAAGGTACTTATCAATACATAAACGGTTACAACTGTTACATCCCATAATATCGGAGATTGAATTCTTCCGTAAAGAAAAACATTGATAAGTCTTTCGGGACGACCCATATCCGATACAATAACCAGACCTGCAACTGCAGCAAATGCAAGTGCAATTATTTCGGCAATTCTGGCTAAAGGTGCAGCCCATTTGGCACCAGAAAGTATGAGTACCGAACTAATAAGCATTCCAATTAAACTCGTTGCAACAAAAAATACAAAGTTGGAAATATACATTCCCCATGAAACATAATCACCTAATCCTGTAACAGCTAATCCATTCTCCAATTGTGTTATATATGCATAAATACATATAATAAATAAAGTAATCAGGAATCCCATCCATAGTTTAAAACTATAATTGAGCCTGATATGGCTTAATAAATCGGATGTAATTTTATTGTGTTTTGTTTGATCTAACATATATCTGTCAATTATGAATTATTATTTTCAATATGTTCACTTGCTTCCGGTTTATCACTTTCCAGAAATGGTTGCGTTCTGTTCTTTGGAGGGAGATAATATACCCTTGTTTCTGTACCTAGTTCAGGCATTAATCTATAACCTGCATTGTCTTCCAATAGTTTTTTAAATCTGACTGTTTCTTTTGTTGTACCATTGGTTACAGCATCTTCATTTTCATCTCCAAAATAATAGACACCATTCGGACATGCCGATACACAATAGGGCATTTTACCTTCGCGTAACATATCAGCACTAAAACAACATTTACTAACAGTCCCTTTTTTCTGAGGAACATTTAACTCAGCATTGTAAACAAGGTCTTTGTCCTTTTCCGCATGAATTGGATCTGTCCAATTGAAAACTCTTGCACTATAAGGGCAAGCTGCTATACAAAAACGACATCCGATACATCTTTCATTATCAATTAACACAATACCATCAGGACGTTTATAGGTTGCGTCCACAGGACAAACTGCAACACATGGAGGATTGTCGCAATGCTGACAGGGTTTTGCCATGTAAAAAGGAGGTGTTTTTTGTGACTCCTGCATTTTTAATACATTGATATGATGTTGCTCTGGTCTTAAATGATGTGCATCCTGGCAAGCGGTCATACATTTACGAGCATTTTTGCATTTCGATAAATCTACAACCATCACCCAGCGCTTTCCGGGAATTCCTTCACGCGCTTGCTTTTGAAGAAAAGTAAGATCACCTGCTTTGTATTTTGTTACTTTGGATGCATCATTTTTATCAATTTCGAGAAGTTCATTCTCAGCAGTAAGTACTTTTATCCTGGCAGCTGATGTTTTTTTCTTATCATAATTGATACCTGCCAAAATTGCAGAACCAGCTAAAACGGTTCCAACACTTACAATACCAACTTCCTGCAAAAATTCTCTTCTTGTTTTCTTTTTTGGATTTTCTTCTTTTTCACTCATTACATCAAGTAATTCTAATTCATAAATATAAATTTATTCATACAAAGATAAAAAAAAATCAACA
>CAIUKU010000159.1 GCA_903899825.1 uncultured Bacteroidales bacterium
GATATCACCAACTTTAACAGTAGAAGCAGAAGTAACAGTCAGGTCATATTTTCCATCTGATTCAGTTCCATCCTGAATATGAATCCAGTTTTTACCCATAATATCAGGACTGAATTTTGAAACCTTGGCTTTAACTTTAACTGTTTTTCCTGAAAAACTTGCTTTTTTCCCATACAAATCAGCAATGGTAACGCCACCTGCAATTGGATCAATTTTGACTTCTATTTTAGCAACTACTGGTTTTCCTGACATAGCAGCTGTATCTGAAGAAGCCATTTGCTGATGAGAAGGTACTTCTGCAATTTCTCTTTTAACAAAATCGGAAGTACTGCTAATATTATCAATAAACAATATTTCTTTGAAAGTTTTGTTCAGTTCTTTACTTAAAAAATCTTTCATTGGAAAGCCGCCTTTATAATATAAAGTATCACCAATAGTTGATTCCATACTTGTAACAGCACACCATAATGTATCATTTTCTTTTATTTTAGGATTACCCAGTTCAAGAAAACGTAAATAGGTATATTGACTGGTTTGAATAACTTCTTGAACAATTATTGTATGAATACCCAATTTTAATAATTCAGACTGTTTTGAATTATTTTTACATGCTGTTAATGCAATAAAAGCTAAAAAAAATAGTGTTAGATATTTTCTGCGAATTTTCATCTGTTTATATTTTATTAAATTACTGAAATAATTATTTGAATGTGTTAAATTTTATGATTATCTGATGATTTTTGCAAAAATAGTGATTCTAATAATCATAATTCAATTGATACTTATCAATCAAAAAATAATTCTTTAAGCGAATCAAGGCATAAATTTCATATGCCACTTAGACACTAAGAATCAATTATTATATTTTTACAATCTTTTCTAAATTAATTTAATTATTTTGTGACTTTGTGTCTTAGTGGCTGTAATTTTGTTTCTTATAATTTACAACACTTGATTGGTATTCTTTATAGAAGAATCAATGCTAAAACAGGAATGAGTAATCCGGCGATAATAAACCAGATACCACGTTTACTGAGACTATTTTTGCTTTTTGCAATTATAAATAGCCCGCTAATTGCGATAATAATCATGGCTACACAAAAAATATCTGAAAACCACATCCACCATTTACCGGGATTATAATGAAGAAAGTTGACTTCAAAGAAAAAAGGTCTTTTTGATATTTTTTCGATATACCCTTCTTTTGTTTCCATATTAACAGAAACAGACCCGTTATCAATAAATATCTTAAGTGTTTTTTTATCAGGAAAAAAATATTTCTTATAGTGATTTTCTTCATGGTAATTCTTTAATAAAGCCATTACCCATTCTGTATTTACAGATGTTTTATCAATGCTTTCATTTATGGTAAAGTCTTTATAAGTGATATCATAATTTGGATTCCAATCTTTCTTGTGATTCAAAGCGATACCTGAAACACAATAAATAATTGTCATTCCAAAAAAGAAATAACCAATATCACGATGCAATATCCTGTTCCATTTACGGAAAATTCTTAGACTATTTGAAGACATAAAAAAGTATTAATGCTATTTTTATTTTTTTATTTCTTTCATGGTTTTGCAATCAATTGCATAAATAGATATGTATGCTTTTCCACTATCTTCTAATTTTTTACGAAATTCTTTAACAGATGCATAAGGATCGTTATCAACTTCCGTGGTTTTTTCTTTTTCAGCAGTTTGTCCGCTAATTGCTTTGTTTTCTTCTGTGCAGACTTTCTGATCTTTATCAGTTATTGAGTTTTTTATCTCTGCTTCCCATTCGTTAAGATAATTTGCATCAATTTTTTCATCTTCAATAACAGTACCAGATAATTCAACATCAAGACCTTCGTATTTAATATCGAAAGTGGGGAAATCACCACCAGTATTAACTTTTACAGTTTTTTCAGGGTCACCGCTGAAAAGGAAAAGTTTTTTACCACTGTGCCTGCATACATGAGAAACCGTTCCGATAATAACAATTTCTTTACCAGCCCATTTTTCAGGGGCAACTAAAAAACTATCTACATTTAGCAAATTACTTACGATTGTTGAATCTGAATTTTGACTATCACGGTTTTTGCATCCACTGTTGTTTCCTAAAATAAATGCACTAATAACTAATAAGAAAAGTATTTTTTTCATCTTTTTGTATTTATTAAATTAGTTGATTTTTTTATTGTAATATAATTAAATTTATAGAATATATTCATGTTTTGCATAAGGAATGACAGGAAAATAATCAAATTTTTAGGCGTGATTAAAAAAAATATTCCGTCA
>CAIUKU010000160.1 GCA_903899825.1 uncultured Bacteroidales bacterium
ATGATACTTGAATTTGTTGGTAAGCCTCCATCTTTTCCATTGATAAACCCATAGAAGGAATCTGAAAGCCTTGTACCAAGAATTTAGTACAACGGGGACTTCATGCTCGGCACTTCGTGCCACATGAAGTCCTATTTATTAATGGCAGTTTTCATTTTTAATATTTGTCCTAATGCAAAGGCTGCACTCCATCTTACAACAGTGCCTGCATGCTCGGAATTTTGAAGTAAATTTTTAACTGCTTCTTCCAGTTTATCAGGATAAAGATGTGCAATATTCCCAATAACTCTTGCAGATTCCCATTTAAGCCTTGGTGCTTTTTCAGTCAGGGATTTAGAAACAAATTCCAGACAGGCTAATGAAGCAAGCTCAGGATTTGATTTTGTTGCATATTCTATCGATTCAATACAGCTAGCTTTTACCGTATCTTTTGATGTTTTAGAGAACTCAATAATCACATCAATATTTAGCGGATTGTCCAGTAGCCACTTGCTCAGGCTTGCTGTTTTTTCTTTCGGTTTGATGCTTTTATCGTTTAGTAATTCCTGTAAGTCCATGCTATTAATATGTTTTATGGTTTTCGATGGTCATATTATCCGGATATTGGCATGTATTCTTTATTTGAACGATTGCATATCATGCAGTTTTTTATACAATCCATCCTGAACGATTAAGTTATTATGATTCCCTCTTTCTACAATTTTTCCTTTGTCAAGCACAATGATCTCATCCATATTGTAAATGGTAGAAAGTCTGTGCGCAATGGCAATGGTGGTTCTCCCCTTCATGATTTTCTCAAGAGCTTCTTGTACCAGTCTTTCTGATTCCATGTCTAATGCAGACGTGGCTTCGTCAAGGATTAATATTGGTGGATTCTTCAGCACAGCCCTTGCAATATTGATGCGCTGACGCTGACCACCGGAAAGCAGGCTGCCCCTGTCTCCGATAATTGTATCGTAAGCATCCGACATTTGCATAATAAAGTCATCCGCATTGGCAATTTTAGCGGCTTCAATTACTTTTTCCCTGCTTATGTTTTCATTCCCGAAGGCTATATTGTTATAAACCGTATCATTAAACAGAATAGTATCCTGTGAAACAATACCACATAGCTTTCTGATATCTTCTATTGCATAATCTTTTATACAAATCCCATCAATTAAAAGTTCGCCTTCTGTACAATCATAAAATCTTGGAATTAAATCAACCAGGGTAGATTTTCCTGCCCCGGAAGGACCTACAATGGCAATAGATTTACCTTGTTCAATCTCAAGATTTATTCTATTGAGCACAATTTTATCGATATCATAAGCGAAAATAACCTCTTTAAAGTGTATGCTTTTTGTAAATGCATCGATTTTAATGGCATTGGATTTTTCTTCTATCACCTCTTCAGCATCCAGTATAAATTTTATTCTTTCGATAGATGCTTTCCCTTTTTGAATAAAATAAAATGCAGTCGTTAAATTTTTAGCAGGATTGATAATCATGATAAACAACATGAGGTAGAGTATAAACAATTCTGCATTTAAGCTGGAGTCTTTGCTTAATATCATGGATCCACCATACAATAGAATGATCATTACAATAATGGTTCCCAAAAACTCACTCAAAGGTGAAGCCAGATCTGTCCTGCGATAAATAATATTCTTGATATGGGTGAACCCATCATTGCTTTTCCTGAATCGCTCATTAGAGAAATCAATGGCATTAAAACCCTTGATAACCCGTAAGCCTGATATTGATTCTTCAATCAACGACAATATATATCCTTGTTTGCTTTGTAGTTTGCTTGCTGTTTTCTTTAATTTTTTGGAAACCCTGCTGATGATAAAAGCCCCTATCGGTAATAAAACCAACACAAATACAGTTAGTTTATAATTGATAATAAAAAGTGTTGCAATGTAAAAAACAATGGTCAAAGCCTGTACAAAAAGTGCCTGAAGTGGTTTCATAATGGATTCGTCCAACTCCTGTACATCGTTGGTAGCCCTTGATATGATATCTCCTTTTTTGTTGTAACGGTAAAAACTTAAAGGAAGTATCAACAATTTAATATAAATATCATTCCGGATTTTTTTCAGGACTCCGTTGCGGACTGGTGCTAAAAAATAAGCAGCGGCATAAGTAAACAGGTTTTTTAAAAAATACAATGATACAGCTCCCAGTGATAACAATAACAATGCATTTTGTTTTCCTTTGGTTCTGATAATCTCAGAAATCAGATAATAAAAATTATTTTTTATTGCTTCTGCTGTAAAAGAGAATGGGATTGTATTTTCAACCTGTTGTATTTTATCAAATAACAATAGTAAAAATGGCATTATCATTGAAAATGTCAATACTGTCAATACAACTGCCAGTAAACTCAGGAGAATGCTGATGGCTATCCCCAAAAAATAGTTTGTCAGGTATTTGTATATGAAATTCAGTCTGAACATTCGTTTTGTTGTTGGTTATTAGTTATTGGTTATTGAGTTATTGAATATTAGGATGAAGAACCGAATCATGAAGTTTTTTCTACTGAATCATGCCATTTTGAATTCAGTTTGGCTAACCTTATTCATAATTCAAAATTCATCATTCATAATTAATAATACCTACATAATTCTGTGGCGTTATTTGCTTAAGCTCATATTTTAATGCTTCTGGAATATCGAGTTGATCGATAAAAGATGCAATGGCTGATTTGGTAATCTTTTCATTTACCCTTGTTAATTTTTTCAATGCCTCATAAGGATTTGGGTAAGCTTCTCTGCGCAATACTGTTTGAATAGCCTCTGCTACCACAGCCCAGTTATTTTCCAGATCATTATCCAGGGCTTTTTCGTTTAAGATCAATTTATTCAATCCTTTTTTTATTGAATTCAATGCAATCAAAGTATGAGCAAAAGGAACTCCAATATTACGACTTACAGTAGAATCTGTCAAATCACGTTGTAAGCGCGATACCGGGAGTTTGGCGGATAAATGCTCAAAAATGGCATTGGCGAAACCAAGATTTCCTTCGGCATTTTCAAAGTCAATTGGATTTACCTTGTGTGGCATGGCCGAAGAGCCCACTTCACCTTCTTTTAATTGTTGTTTGAAATAATCCATCGAAATATAGGTCCATACATCCCGGCATACATCGATCAATATGGTGTTGATGCGTTTTAAATTGTCGAACAGAGCGGCAAGATTATCGTAATGTTCTATTTGTGTAGTAGTTTGTGAACGATGGATTCCTAATATATCATTTACAAAATGATTCCCGAATTCAACCCAATTTATTTCAGGATAAGCAACATGGTGTGCGTTAAAATTTCCGGTTGCACCTCCAAATTTAGCAGAATAAGGAATTGTTTTCAGTAAACTTAGCTGAAACTCCAGCCTTTCAACAAATACATATACTTCTTTTCCCAGAATAGTAGGTGATGCAGGCTGACCATGCGTGCGTGCCAACATGGGAACAGACTTCCATTCAGCGGCTCTGTTTTTTAGCAATGTAATAATTTCTTTAATAGCAGGATATAAAATATTTTCATTGGCTTCTTTTATCGAAAGAGGCTGTGCTGTATTGTTGATATCCTGAGAGGTTAATCCAAAATGAATAAACTCCTTAAAGTGTTCAAGTTGTAAAGCATCAAATTTTTGCTTGATAAAGTATTCAACCGCTTTCACATCATGATTGGTAGTCTTTTCAATTTCTTTAATGCGAACGGCATCACTGTCTGAAAAATGCAAATATAAATTTCTCAGCTCTTTAAACAGATTTTTATCAAATTTACCCAGCTGCGGCAATGGTAATTCGCACAAGGCAATAAAATATTCAACTTCAACCAATACCCGATAACGGATTAAAGATTTTTCAGAATAATATGCTGAAAGAGCTTTGCATTGTTGATGATACCTGCCGTCAACCGGCGAAATGGCATTCAATGGAAATAATTCACTCATTGGGTAAAAGTTTATTAGGTTATTAAGTTATTGAGTAATAATTACTGATTTATTACTATTTTTGATACAAAGCTATAAATTTGCAAATATCTTTTAAAAAAATAAGCATATGAAAGTACAAATCAAAAAATGATTTCATAAACCATTTTACAAAATTAATGATTTTGGCAATATATGCAGATTAAAGTTTTTTGTATTTCAATTGATTTGTACTTTTGCACAAGAAAAAAAATAAATGAGCAAAATTCTACTTTCCACTGCCTATCTCCCACCCATTGAATATTTTGCAACTATTTTAGCTTGCGATGGCTTTGAGCTGGAAAATCATGAGCACTATATCAAGCAAAGCTATCGTAACCGCTGCAAAATAATGACATCCAATGGTATATTAGACTTAAGCATTCCCGTTAATAAGGTGAATGGCAATCATACCCTCATCAAAGATATCCGTATTTCCTATTTAAGCAACTGGCAATCCAATCATTGGAGAGCCATAGAATCAGCCTATAATAAATCTCCGTTTTTTTTGTATTACCGGGATGATTTGGAAAAATTTTATACTTCTTCCTATGAATTTCTCCTGGATTATAATACTGAACTCTTAGTGTTTTTATTAAAAAAAACAGGTCTTTCAACATCCATACATTTTACGGATGAATTTAAACCAATCCTGAATTTGAGTACAGATTTCAGATACTCCATAGCGCCTAAATTAATTCAGGAAAAAATTATTTTCCCTCATTATTATCAGGTGTTTGAAGAAAAGCATGGATTTATTCCCAATCTGAGTATGATTGATTTGCTTTTTAATGAAGGACCTGAAAGTAAATTCTATTTAGAAAATTTAAAACGGATTAGCTGATCAGAAATTGATCAGTTCTTTATACAGCATTTGAGTGGGCAAACCCATCACATTAAAATAAGAGCCTTCAATGCGTTCTATACCCACATAGCCTATCCATTCCTGAACTCCGTAAGCACCTGCTTTGTCGAAAGGCTGATAATTGCTGATGTAAAAGTTGAGTTCTTCATCACTTAAATGTCTGAAATACACTTTGCTTTCAGCAAAAAAAGATTTTTGTTTTGTTGCTGTTTTCAGGCAGACTCCTGTGATTACCTGATGCATTCTGCCTGAAATCTGGCGTAAAATATCAAAAGCATCCGCTGTATCTTTTGGTTTGCCAAGTACTTTGTTGCCGACAGCCACTATGGTATCAGCAGCAATAACCAGGGTGTTCTCTTTTAATTCATTCAGCATTGCATTTGCCTTCATTTCGGCAAGGAAAACCGGAATTTCAACAACCGGCATTTCAGGCGGATATATTTCATCCACATCTGTAACAACTACCTTGAAATGGAAACCCATGTCTTTCAACAATTGCTGACGGCGTGGCGACTGTGAGGCGAGAATTATCTGGTAATGATCAAAATTTATCATGATTGAAAACTGTAAAAAACGGCAAACATGGTGAAAACTCCTAATAACATGATGATTTTTGACAAATTACTTACAAAATAAAAATCTGCCTTTTCTTTGGCAGTCCATATTTTTATGCCCAGGTAAACAAAAGGCAACTGAACAGCTATCATCAAAATTCCGGCAAAATAACCTAAATTCCAGGAATTTAACTTGATCTGAATAAACAACAGCAGTAGTACAGCTAAAAAGGAAATGATGGCTGCGATTTTTTTTGCTTTATCAATACCAACTACTATGGGCAATGTGGTACATCCCCATCTGGAATCGCCTTCCATATCTATGATATCCTTAACAAATTCACGGATAAGTGTGATTATAAATGCAAACATTGCATAGCCCAGCACAAAATAGGTAATGACCCAATACGCCTGCATCCCTTCGGTAAAAACAATTCCATTTTTTCTGATGGCAAAAAACTCAAACAACCAGGTCAGAATTAATAAAAAACCGGCTAAAAAAGCAATTACAAAATTCCCCCATAAAAATAACCGTTTGTACTTCAATGAATAAAAGTAAAAAACAGCGATCAGCACTACAAAAACAAGCCCCAAACTAATGGAACCGTTGTTAATTCCTAAATAGATGCCAATAACGACAGCCAATCCATTCAGGATATAATAAAGCAGATTGGCATTTTTTTCAGAAACTGATTTACCAATAATGATTTTATCCGGTTTGTTAATCGCATCCATCTGAACATCAAAAACATCATTGATAATATACCCGGCAGCGGCAATTAATACAAGCGTTACAACCAGCAATAAGAAATCGGTATTGCTCATTTGCAATGCTATCTTTTGCATATTGTAAAAAGGCTGAATCAGAAAGTAGCGTGTAAAATATTGTGCAAGTGCAATAATAAGAAGGTTTTGCCAACGAATAAGCTTAAGATAATTCATAGTTAATAAATATTATGAATGGCAAAATTACAAATTTATCAATCATTTATGCTATTCAAATGTTAGTTTTGCACATATAATCGTTTGAAGACAGAAGCCATGAGCATACTATTATTTCAACTTCCGTCTCAGCACTTCCGAATCAATATTTTTGACTATGAACTTTCTTGCACATGTTTATTTATCAGGTAACAATGAACAACTGATACTTGGCAATTTAATTGCAGATGCTGTGAAAGGGAAACAAATCGACAGATTTAGTCTGGGTGTCGTTCAAGGTATCAAACTTCACCGCCTGATTGATGCCTATACCGATCAACATATTGTATTCAAAAGCAGTGTAAAAAGACTTGAACCTGTGTATAAAAAGTATGCAGCGGTAATCTGTGATATTTATTACGACCATTTTTTAGCAAAGAATTTTCATAAGTATTCCTCCGTTTCTTTAGCTAAAACTGCTCATACTGCTTACGAAATACTCATACGGAATTATGATATACTGCCTCCCAACAGCAAAAGATTATTGCCTTAT
The DNA here is from genome assembly GCA_903899825.1 of uncultured Bacteroidales bacterium. Taxonomy (GTDB): domain Bacteria; phylum Bacteroidota; class Bacteroidia; order Bacteroidales; family JACABE01; genus JACABE01. The sequence goes on from CAIUKU010000160.1 coordinate 6,851, forward strand.
ATGGCCACCCAGAACTGGCTGGAAGGGTATGCAAATTTATCTGAGCTGCAGCGGGTTTTTAACGGGATGTCACGCAGGACAAGTTTTGTTTCCGGTATGGAAAATGCCATTTCAGATTTAATTAAAGATTATTCAGCTTATGAAACAGAGTTCAGCCTGTTTTTTCCTGATATAATTACTTACACCCATAAAATTCGCCTTTCTTATAAATGATGCCAATCAATGAATGTAAACCATAAGAAATAAAATATAGCCACGAAGGCACAAAGTCACGAAGTAAATCTAATCATTTAGAAAATACTGTAGAAATAGATTAATTGATTAACTTAATGATATTGCCCGTCGGGTAAGCAGTTCCCGACGGGTTTAGCCAAACTTATTTGTTATATAATCAAATGAATTTATTTAATATCTGACTGCATCTTTTGTGCAGTCAGATGAAAAACCCTGATAGGGTTCTAAACCCTGTCAGGGTTAATTAAAGTAAGTTGCTATGTTATTCTCTGAAAATTTGTAATTTTGCTTTTTAAAATATTTAAACTTATGAAGATTTCATATAACTGGCTGAAAACATATTTAAACATAGACTTAACGGCTGAAAGAGCAGGGCAATTGCTGACCGATTGTGGTTTGGAAGTGGAAGGTGTCGAAAAAATTGAGTCTATCAAGGGTGGATTGCAGGGCATCGTAATTGGGGAAGTAAAAAGCTGCAGCAAACATCCGGATGCCGATAAATTAAGCATTACCACTGTGGATGTTGGTGCCGAAGAACTTCTTCACATCGTATGCGGTGCGCCCAATGTAGCGGCCGGACAAAAAGTAGCAGTTGCTACCATAGGTGCGGTGCTTTACAATGGTGATGAATCTTTTACTATTAAGAAATCGAAAATCCGCGGTGAAGTTTCCGAAGGCATGATATGTGCCGAAGATGAACTCGGGCTGGGTTATTCCCATGCAGGCATCATGGTACTGGATCCATCCGTTGAGGTGGGCACTGCTGCCAGTAAATACTTTAAGATAGAAGGCGATTATATGCTGGAAATTGGTTTAACACCCAATCGGTCCGATGCTATTTCCCACATAGGCGTGGCCCGCGATCTGGCTGCGGTTATCAATAACCTGGCGGATACTGCTACTAACCTTGAATTAAAATTACCGGTTGTTGATGCTTTCAACATCGACAATCATAATTTACCCATAGCAGTGATAGTGGAAGATACCACTGCTTGTCCGCGATATACTGGGATTACGATTTCGGGCATCGAAGTTAAGGAATCGCCCGATTGGCTGAAGAATAAACTGAAAACCATTGGGATACGATCCATCAACAATATAGTGGATATTACCAATTTTGTTTTGTTTGAATGCGGACAACCTTTGCATGCTTTTGATGCCGATAAAATTGAAGGAAAGAAAGTAATCGTTAAGAAATTGGCAAAAGGAACTTCTTTTCTCACACTGGACGGCATTGAACGTAAACTGTCCGGTGAAGACCTGATGATCTGCAATGCCAGTGAAGGTATGTGCATAGCCGGTGTTTTTGGCGGGGCAAAATCGGGTGTAACTACTGAAACCAAAAATATTTTTCTTGAAAGTGCCTATTTTGATGCAACTACCATTCGAAAGACCTCAAAGTTTCACGGACTGAAAACCGATGCTTCCTTCCGTTATGAGCGCGGTTGTGATCCCAATATTACAGTGTTTGCACTCAAAAGAGCTGCAATGTTGATCAAAGAAATAGCCGGAGGCAGTGTTTCCTCAGAAATTGTGGATGTATATCCAACGCCTGTTGAACGTAAATCTGTTGAAATCAGCTATGAAAATACTTATCGTTTGATAGGGAAAGTGATAGATCAGCATATCATAAAAAACATTCTGACTTCGCTGGAAATTGAAATTTGCAAAGAAACAGAAGAAGGTTTGAGTTTGCTGATTCCATGCAACAAGGTAGATGTAGTCCGCGAAGCCGATGTGATTGAGGAAATTCTCCGAATTTACGGGTATAACAATGTTGAAATTGGCAGTGGCTTACGTTCCAGCATTTCTTATATTGCCAAACCCGACAAAGAAAAAGTACAAAATACCATTTCAAACTACTTAAGTAATAATGGTTTTATTGAAATCATGAACAATTCACTCACGACCTCTGAATATGTGAATAAAATTGCAGATTTCAATCCGGCTGTAAACGTAAAGATACTGAATCCCTTGAGCAAAGAACTGGATGTAATGCGTCAGAGTCTTTTATTTGGTGGGTTGGAAAGTATCAGTTACAACATCAACCGCAAATTGACCGATCTGAAACTGTATGAATTCGGGAATACGTATACCTATAATGCGGAAGTGAGTGCAGAAGCCAATGTTACCAAACGTTTTAAAGAAGAAAAACATTTGGCTGTTTTTGTAAGTGGTAAAAAATATGCCGAGAACTGGAACATTGCCGCCTCCAATACCGACTTTTTTAATCTGAAAGCTTATGTAACAAACCTGTTACATCGTCTGCGTATCAATATTGATAAACTGAATGTAAATACGATTACGAATTCAATTTACGAAGAAGCACTTGAATACACTTCCAATGGGAAAACGGTTTTCACTTATGGCAGTTTATGTACTCCACTGTTATCCGGTTTTGATATCAAACAGGCAGTTTATTACGCCGATTTTAATTGGGATATGATCGTTAAAATGATTCCCAAAGAGGAAGTGGTATGTGCCGAAGTATCTAAGTTTCCTGAAGTCCGCCGCGATCTAGCTTTGCTGATCAATAAAGAGGTAAGTTTTGCAGAAATTGTAAAACTGGCTTATCAAACGGAGAAGAATCTCCTGAAGAAAGTCAATCTTTTTGATGTATACGAAGGAGATAAATTAGAAGCCGGCAAGAAATCTTATGCTGTTAGTTATATTTTACAGGATCAGGAAAAAACGCTAAATGATAAACAGATAGATGGTATCATGAACCGTTTGATCAAGGTATATGTTGAAAAATTGCAGGCTGTGATCAGATAATTATTATATTAACTACTGTGTTTTACAAGATTTTACCATCAGACCAGGCTTTACCTATTTCATGACCAAAAGACCAGTATTTATTATCCGGCATTGTCAGGAAAAAAGCTTTCATTGCTTTGAAATTGATATTTTTATCTTCATAATACGCTTTATTACAAAAGACTTCTCTAATCTCGCCTATTACTATTGAATTAGAAGGCAAGTTTATAATTTCTACCAGTTTACAGCTCAAACTTAATGGACATTCATCAATCAAAGGTGCATTTTTCAATTCACCGTAAGTTGCTTTAAACACATTGGATTTATCCGTTTTCTTTCCGGAATAAATGCCCACATAATCGGTTGCTATCAATAAATCTTCAGCAGGAAAGTTAACACTGAATTCTTTATTTTCTTTTATTCCATTCAGCGAAAAATGATGGTTTCCGATACCCATCGCAATCATTGGAGGGTTTGCATTCACTCTGCTTATCCAGCCAACTGCCATATAATTTTCTTTACTATTAATCCGGACACCTAAAATACTCATAGGCATTGGGATGAAAACATTATTGTCAATTTTTATTTTGTCCATGATGCTATGATATTAGGAAGCTGTCTGAAAAGTATTACACAATATACTTTTCAGACAGCTGATTTTTAATAATTCTGAATATTAACTATTCTGATAAACCCAGGCAAAGGTTTGTGAAAACGCTTCATAGGTAGTAGGAGTGGTATTGGCGGCTGTTCTCTGATGGGCAGAAAACAAACTACCATCATTAATTGCTTTCGAAAGGTCTACCATTAATCGGGCAGCATCTTCTCCACAAAAACCTGAGGCAACCATTCCTTTTATACTATCTTCATAGGAAAACTGAATATATTTTAATTCAGGTTTTTCAATTGCATTTCCGGCAATAGCAGTAATTTCATCGTAACTATAATCTCTGGCGCCTAAAACAAATTCAACCGAATTAGCTTTAAAATTAAGGTCCAGCAATCTTTTTGCAGCTACTGCAGCAATATCTTTGGTAGCTACCATAGGGAAGCTGACATCTCCTTTTACCGGATTTCCTGCAATTCCCATATGTTTGATTGTTCCAATCATTCCAAGTGTATTTTCCATAAAATAGGTCGGACGAAGATTCAATACATTTATTTCTTTCAATTGCAGAAATAAATCTTCCATATAACCCAGTCCGTCTACTATTCCTGCACCATTACGCAAATGAGCACCTACACTGCTTAGTAAAACAACATTCTGGATATTATTTGCTTTTACTGCTTCAAAATAATTTTCAGCTATCAGATTTTGTTCTTTACGTACATCTGCAGCATTCATATCAGGTGTTAATAAACAGAAAACAGCATCTGCACCGGAAAATGCTTTGATTAAAAAGTTTTTGTCAGCTATATTTCCTGTAACAACTTCTGCACCTAAAGCCTGCAATTCTTTTAACTTATCTGCATTCCTTGCTATTACTTTTACATTTTGACCTTTGGCAAGTAAGTCTTTTGCGATATTTTTGCCGATATTACCGCTTGCTCCTGTAATTACATAATTTTTCATTGTTCATTATTGTTTTTAAATTATTAATTGTTGTATGTACAAATGTAAGATAAAAAAATTTATGTTTTTTCTAATTTTAAAGCAGTAGTATAAATATTTTCTGTAAGTTGATTTGCCGTGTCTTCACCAAGAATATTAATATAATTCTGGTAAAGATTATACCATGCAGCTTCAATTTTTTTATTAATTTCTACCGATTTTGCAGTTGGATAAATCAAGGTAAGTCTCCCTTCTGTATGTCTTTTTACCAATTCCTGAATTTCTAATTTTTCTAGTAATCTGGTTACCGTTGAAGGTGTGAGCATCATAGTTTCTGCCAGCTCACCTGCCTGTAATCCCGGATTTTTATTCACCGTCATTACAACAAAAGCATAGCTTGGAGCGAGATTTACCACTGAAAAAGCTTCTTCTGCCTTTTTTGTTATTATTCGTGCCAACGCATTGGCTGAATAATACAAACAATTACAATATGTATTTTTTTTATCTGACATTAATCGTTGCAAAATTAAAAATATTATTTGTATATGCAAATATTATTATATGAATATTGTATTTTTTATATCATTATGATTTATGCATTTCTAATAATTTTTTATCCAGAAATCGTTTGTTTTTTTAAACACAAGTTTAAACAGCTTGCTTTTTTCAATCGAATTATCATTATCTTTGTTGAAAATTAAGGAAAATGATGAAAGCAATGATTATTGGTTTTTTTGTTATAATAACTTGTTCAACGTTGACAGCTCAGACTGTTATTAGTTCAGACACCACAATAAGAAGAAGAATTAAAATAAATGAAACTTTTAATTTACTATTTGATTTTTGGCCTTCTCCGGGTATGAGCTGGTATATGTTAGATGTTCACGACAGCACTGTTGTGAAAATAATTTCAACCGATTCAAAATTAATGGAGGGGCAGTTTCCGATAGGTGGAAGATATGCTCAAACCTTTGTTTTTACCGGACTAAAAAAGGGAGAAGTTATGCTTGATTACTATTGGGGCAGGTTATGGCTGAAAGAAAGACTAAAAAAATGCACTTTAATAATTAATATAGATTGATGATACTTTTTGTAAAGAAAACAGTAATACAATTAATAAAATTGAATATTATAAGATTGACTATATCAGTAATTTAATTTAAATATATGAAACGAGCCATGTGAAAATATTCACACACACGAG